>PLBD01000123.1 GCA_003135315.1 Acidobacteriaceae bacterium
GAGACTGATCCAGACGAGGGTCCACGCAAGTGCCTCGCGAAAGCCGGCCTCGTGCTTCCGGCGATGAAAGACGCCCAGGTCGAGCGCCAGCATCGTCAGCACAAACACGTTGAAGACCAGCCAGAAGATCCAGTTTGCAGGCATGTCACGGAGTTCCGCAGCAGCCATTCTAATGGCCGCGCCCGATTATCTACGGAATGTCCCCATGTACTCGGTCTGCCCCAGCACATGTCCCTTCATTGCTGCATCCAATTGAGAACGGCTGGCTCCCGCGGCGAGATCGAGCTTCCCGTCCAGCGCATACAGCCGGAAGAAGTAGCGATGGGTTGCTCCGGCAGGCGGGCAAGGCCCGTTGTAGCCGGTCTTGTGGAAGCCGTTGCGTCCCTGTCGCGCGCCGTTGTCCAGTTGCTCGCGCTTGGGCACGCCTTCCGGCAACGACTGCGCGTTCGCCGGCAAATTCCACAGCACCCAGTGCACCCAAGTCCCGGCTGGCGCGTCAGGATCGTCCATGATCAGCGCAAAGCTGTCGACGTTCGCTGGAGCGCCGCTCCATTGCAATCCGGGGGAATTATCGGCGCCCTTGCAGGTGTATGGCTCGGGTATCGCCGCTCCGGCAGCAAAGGCAGAGGTGGTCAATGTGAAGGGGACCGCAGCACCGCCCGCGGGTTTAGGTTGCTGCGCGAATGTTGTACCCAGACCGACGGCCAGCAGGCCCGCGATTTTCACAATTGGTTTCATACGCAATCACCTTTCTTATTGCGATGGCCCAACCCCGAAAGATCGGATTTCATAGTACTACTATCACCCAGCGGAGTGTGCTGTTCTATTTGCTGAAAGCGGTTGAGCGAAGATTTCGCATTGCTGGCGTGAGCGAGATCTACTTCTGCGGCAAAAGATCGCGAACGGCTTCTTCGTCGAAAGAAGCGGCGCGCTTCGGATCGCCCAGCGCGCGCCATGCGCTCGCCCGTCCCAGCGCCACGTCGTAGGTGAAGGTCCGCGCCCCGCTGGCGGCCAGCACGTCCGGAGAAGCGTTGCGCACGGCCTTATCGTAGGTATCCAGCGCAGCTCTCGGTTGCCCGGAATCCAGATAGAGTTGCGCCAGCTTGAGCAACTCGTTTGGCTGGGGCGCGGACGCGAGCTCGATGGCCCGTTTCTGGGCGCGGATCGTCTCGGAAATCCGGCCCTCGTGCTCGTACAAGGTCGCCAGCGAAAACCAGAACAGAGACTCACGGGGCTCCAACGAAATTGCCCGCAGATATTCGCGTTCCGCTTCCGCGCGAAGGTCCCTGGTGAAGTAGATATTTCCCCGCAGCCAGGGCACAAACGAGCTGTCCGGGGAAATCTCCTGGGCCCGGTCCGCTGCCGTCAGCGCCTCGGTATCGCGTCCCAGTGCGGCGAGAACACTAGCTGCATTGGCCCATTGATTGAAAGCCGCTCCTCGGGATTGTGCTGGGCCGCCGACTGGCAGGGGCGCCGTCGAACAATTCACCGGGAAGCGTTTGATCAGATCTTCCGTTTTCTCTGTGCGGCGGACCAGCACGATGGAAACCTCGTCCAGATAGACCGGCCGCCAGTCGCTGCTCTTGCAGAAAGTCTTCAACACCCCCAGAACGCTCTCGAAGCGATTCAGCGGCAGGATGATCGTGTTGATGTTGTAGCGCTCCGCCTCCCGTCGCCACAGATCGGAATCGGGAGAGCTCTGCATCAACTCCGCCTGATGCGAGAAGCTGTCCGGGCCAAACGGGATGGCCCGGCCATCGAAGTAGTCGCGATGCTTGAAGCCGAATTCCCATACCAGGTAGCCGCCTTCGTTGTAGGTGTTGAAGATTTCGTCCGGAGGCTTCTGCACTTCAATGAACTCGGCCGCGCGTTGCGGGTACCGCCAGTCCAGTCCTGTGCCGAATGTCCCACCGGAATCGTTTCGATTCTTCACCACGTTGACCACGCGCACGAAAACAAGCGGAGCCAGCGCGGCAACAGCGCACACGGCAACCACCAGATGGATTCGCCGGCTGGAAATCCGCGAGGCCACGTGTTGTGCCGCCGAAAACAGAAACGATCCGCCGATCACAATGACCACGCACGCGGCCAGCGCATTCATGCGGACATGTTGTGCTCCCAGGTAGATGGATGCAATCAGCAGGATGGCCGCCCCCGGTTGACGCTGGAACAATGCCACCATCGCGGCGAGGACGCCGATCACCAGCAGTTGATAGAAGGTGCCGTTGCGGCTCGAAAGCGAAAAAATTGCCGGCGCCGTGGTCCAGTTCAGCGGGATGCTCCCCCACTCGGCGATCCACCCTGAGTGCACTGCCATGGCCCGATTCTGGCGGGCCAGCGCCGAGTAGATTCCCCATCCCCAGGGATTTGCCAGAGTAGCCACAGCCGTCGCTAGGAACCACGGCCATGCGCGCCTGAGTCTCTGCACCGCCTCGGCGCGGCGCTCTCCAGCAAAGAGCGTTTCCAGGAAGTCGATGCCAACAAAGGCAAGGATCAATCCCAGGCCCGCCACAAATCCCAGGTGGAAGTTGACCCACGCAACCATCAGCGGCGGCAGCAACCACAGGCGGGCCCGGCTCGTGTGATAGTTCTGCCACAGTATCGAGAGATAAGCCGCGAACAGCACCACGGTGAACATTTCGGCGCGTGGCGCCGTGCGTCCGGCTATAACGGGCACTGCGAGGATGGCGATGGCCGCGCTCATCGCCGAACCGCGGCGGAGCAGCAACGCCACCGTGCCTGCGCACGCCACAGCTCCCAGCCACGACAGCAGGGCATAGCGGCCAATCAGGTAAACGGCGTACAGCAGCACGCTCGAGCCGACCGGATATATCCAGGGCTGGCCCTGCGCGGTGTAGGAGAAGACGTCCGTCGAAAAAACCTGATGACGGTGCGTGACCCAGCGTCCGGTCGCCAACTGCCAGAACGCGTCCGGATCCCAGACCGTCCGCAGGCCGGCCAGAAATGCATAGATCAACGCAATCGTGGCCAGCCCCAGGAACAGGACTCGCTGAGCGGTCGTTTTCGAGCCTGCGGTGGTCAGCCAGAAGCTCCTTCTCGACCAGAAAACGGCGCCGATTCTACACCCATCTGTTGCCTCCAACCTTGTCCCGTCAGTTCCCTTGTGCTTGGGCGACGACTCACCCATCCTTGTGCATAAACACTAACACCCTGAGATACCGTGCATAAGAAAGGCCAAAGCGCTCAGCATTCCACGGTTCTACGCGCCAGGGGCGGAGCATCAACAGGGCCCGGACGACCCATCATAGATCACAGCCCAGTGTGATCTATGCACTTGTTGGGTGTGCGCCCCCAGTGTTCCGCTGGACTGTATCTGGAGTAGTGCCTGGAAAGCCGAAAGTGGTAGATATCTCGCGCCAGGCCTTTATTCACAGCCTTGGCAGCGATTTTCGGCGGATCACAACAGCAAGTGACCGCCGGCACTCGGCAGGGTGCGCGGACCGAATCCAGCGCGACACTGGCATTCCTGGTTCCTCGCAGTGGCTCATACCCGCTGCGGCCGTGAAACACGGGGATACGATGTTCAGTTCAGGGGGTCGTCGTGCTTACACCATACGGATTAGACATTATAGAAAGCTGCCTCGCGTGCAAGATGCGGGCAGAACATATCTTTTGCGATCTTCCACCAGCGGCCTTGCAGGCCTTCGAGAACATCAAATATGCCACCGCCTATCCTAAAGGGGCGGTGCTTTTCGTGGAAGGACAAACCCCGCGCGGTATCTTTGTCCTGTGCAAGGGACGCGTGAAACTCTCCATCTGCTCCACCGACGGCAAAACGCTGATCCTGAAGATTGCCGAACCGGGCGAGGTGCTGGGCCTCAGCGCCACGGTCAGCAGCAAGGCTTACGAGTTGACCGCTGAGACCGTTGACCCGTGCCAGGTGAACTTCGTGAAGCGCGAAGATTTTCTGCGCTTCCTCAAGGAGCACAGCGAAGCTTGCCTGCGCGTGGCCGAGCAGCTCAGCGATAAGTACAACTCCGCCTGCCGCGAGATCCGGGCGCTTGGGCTCTCCCATTCCGCGGCGGAGAAGCTGGCCAAGTTGCTGTTGGAGTGGAGCGCGCGCAACGGCGAGGCAGCCAAGCTCGAACCGCGCGTCAAGCTGGCCCTTACCCACGAAGAGATCGCGCAGATGATCGGGACCTCGCGAGAGACAGTCACCCGCCTCTTTGCTGACCTGAAGAAGCGGCAGATTGTGCAAGCCAAGGGTTCCACCCTGCTGATCCGCAACAAGTCGGCCCTGAAGGCAATGGCGATTACGCAATAGGGGCCCTGCAGGACAACAGTTTCAGCGCAATGCCGAAAGTGTGTCCTTTTGGGCCGCTTTGCGCTATACCTGCAGCAGCGTGTCAGAAGCGGAAATCAGGCTAATAACGCTGGCTTTAACTGCCCTGCGTCGGCTGTTCTTCTTCTCGATTGTGAATAAGGTCACGGAAATCGGTGACTGCAGTCACTGCATGCATTTCCCAACAGCGGTATCACCGCAGTATGGAGAGAATCACTCAGTCGAATTGCTTGACTTGCGATTTCCGACCCGATCGCCTTTTTTGCGACATGCCCGCGGAGTCGTTGAAGGTGTTCGACCAGATTAAATCTCTCGGCTCGTATCCGCGCGGCGCGGTCCTGTTCGCCGAAGGCCGGCCTGTACGTGGCATCTTCATCCTGTGTGATGGGCGCGCCAAGCTTTCTATTTGTTCCGACACCGGAAGGCGCTTGACCCTGCGCATCGCAGGGCCCGGGGAAGTGCTGGGTTTGGGAGCCACCCTGTCCAATACCCCCTACGAGGTCACCGCCGAGTTAATCGACAACTCGCAAGTTGTCTTCGTCCGTAGAAAAGAGCTGGTCAGGTTTCTGCGGGAGCACGAGACCGTCTGCCTGGAAGTGGTGCGCATGCTCAGCCAGGACCTGCACGGGGCGTATGAGCGGGTCCGCACCATCGCCATGGTGCGCACACGTCATCCACGCATTACGTTCCGGCCGCGCGCCATGCTGGTGTGAGTCACAGCTAACTGCATCGTCGCCGGTGCAGCCACGGTACCGCATGATGACTGCGACCAGCAGAAAAATCCTGTTCTGGACCCCTCGCCTGCTGTGTATGGCGTACATCGTCTTCCTCAGCCTGTTTGCGCTCGACGTCTTCAGCGAGTTTCATGGCTTCCGGCGAACCGCTGCGGCCTTGCTCATCCACCTCGTTCCCAGCTTCATCGTTGCCCTGGTGTTGGCCCTTGCGTGGAAATGGGACTGGATCGGCGCCGTCCTCTTCTGCGCCGCCGCAACCTACTACGCTTACATTGCATTCCGCCATCCCGGCTGGGTCCTTGTCATATCCCGGCCGCTGTTCGTCGTGGCCGCCTTGTTCTGGGCCAATTGGTTGAGCCGCTCCAGGACCGGGAAGTGGGCCGGATGACCAAGTCCCCACCGAATTCATCCGCGACCCCGGCGTAAGCGCCGCCGGACGGCCGTGCTCTTCCTGGCCGCCATAAACCCAACCTCGGCCACGGCCAGGCAGGACCGGTCGTATCCCTGTGATTTCGCTCACCCCAACTTGTGAGTGCCAGACTCTATGTGACCGCAGTCACAACTCCACGTGAGTACACTCACTGCCCTTGGGTACGCGTCTCGGCGATGGTTATCTGTTACCCGGCGCGTGTCAGGCGCCGCAGGAAAGCGAGAGGTCTTCCGTGAAGCGCTGTGCTGTGGTTTTCCTTGCTGCCTTGTTGCTGGCGACAGCGGCTGTCGCCCAGTCGTCCCAGCCGCCGGCCGGGAAGCATTCTCCGGCGGCTCAGGCCAAAGCCCCTGCCAAGATGAGCAATGAGGAGTGCCTCGCCTGCCACAGCGATGCCGGCCTCACCAAGGACGAAAATGGCAAGCAGGTCAGCCTGCATGTCGACGAGGCCAACTTCAAGGCTTCCGTGCACAGCGTCTTCGGTTGTACCGACTGCCACACCGACGTCAAGGCCGTTCCCCACGATCCAGCTCCCGCCAAGCCGCAATGTGCGACCTGTCACGCCGACCAGCAGGCCGCTTATGCTCACGGCGTCCATGCCAAGGCTGCGGCCGCAGGAAACAGCAATGTGGCCAAATGTCAGGACTGTCACGGCGGCGTGCATGAAATCCTGCCGCCCAGCGATCCCAAGTCGAAGGTCGCTCGCGCCAATATTCCTCAGACCTGCGGCGCCTGTCACGGACAGAAGTTTGTGATGGCGTCGAGCGGCGTGAGCTCCGCTCCCTTCACTTCCTATCAGCAAAGCGTCCACGGTAAGGCGGTCGCCGCCGGTTCCGACAAGGCTGCGGTTTGCACCGACTGCCACGGCGATCATGACATCCTGAGCGCCGTCGATCCCAAGTCGCCCATCGCCAAGTTCAATGTTCCTGCCACCTGCGGCAAGTGTCACAACAACGTCCAGCAGGAGTATGTGCAGAGCATTCACGGACAAGCGATTGCGCGCGGCAATTGGCAGGCCCCGGTCTGCACCGACTGCCACGGCATTCACACCATCAAGGCCCCGAAGGACACCAATTCCTCGGTTGCCGTGGGCAATGTGCAGAATACCTGCGGTGGCTGCCACGCAAGCGTGAAACTATCGAACGAGTTCGGCGTGCCCGGGGGCCGGGTCTCGTCCTACCTGGCCAGCTACCACGGTATGGCGGAAAAAGTGGGTTCCAAGACGGTGGCCAATTGCGCCAGTTGCCACGGCGTGCATAATATTTTGCCGTCCAGCGATCCCCACTCCACCATCAACCACGCCAATCTGGCCAAGACCTGCGGCCAGTGCCATCCCGGCGCCAACGACAAGTTCATCACCAGTAAGGTGCATCTGGACGGCACTGCCAAGGCAGACTTCGGCAGCAAGGTGATCGGCTTCATCAGCCGCTTCTACGTCTGGATGATTGTCGGTGTGATTGGCGGCATGGTGCTGCACAACCTGATCATCTTCCGCAAGAAAATGATTCTGCACCGCATCGGCCAGCCGCGAATCCTGTTCCGCATGACGCGGGGGCAGCGCATCCAGCACCTTACTTTGCTGTTGAGCTTCTTTACCCTGGTGTTCACCGGCTTCGCGTTGCGTTACCCGTCGTCCTGGCTGGCGGCCCTGTTCGTGAACGAAATTGTGCGCAGCTACGTTCACCGCGCCGCCGGCGTGGTGCTGATCGCCGTCAGTCTGTATCACCTGTGGTATGTCATCACCACGCCCGACGGCCGCAGCCTGATCAAAGACATGCTGCCCGACTGGAAGGACGTCACCGACGCGCGTGACGCATTCCGCTTCTACCTGGGTTACAGCAATCAGCGCCCCTTGTTTGGCCGGTTTACCTACGCCGAGAAGATGGAGTACTGGGCGCTGGTCTGGGGCATGTTCGTGATGGCCAGCACCGGGCTGATGATCTGGTTCAAGGGCTCAGTGGGAGAACACGTTCCCGGCTGGTGGATCGATGTTGCCATCGCCGTTCACTTTTACGAGGCGGTGCTGGCGACGCTGGCCATCATCGTCTGGCACTGGTATGGGGTCATCTTTGATCCCGATTCCTATCCCATGAATTGGGCCTGGCTCGATGGCAAGATGTCCATCGAGCAGTACCAGCACGAACATCCGCTGGACATGGCCGCCATTGAGAGATGTGAGGGTAGCGAACCGGCTGCTGAGGCGGCTCCCGCGGGTGAGCCGGAGCACGCGGAGACAATCGGCAAACACAAATAGGCTCTGATCACGTAATCGAACCGGCAGGCTCGCGCCTGCCGGGTTTAGAATTCGTAGTTCTCTTGATCGCATCAGGAAACCATTGTGATTACTTCGGCAACAACCATGAATTTTTGCGCTCTCACAAGCCTAAGAAGGGACAAATAGACCATGACTGAGGACACGGAGAGGCCAGATCCTCTGCGCGATCATCCCCCGGTTTCAAGGAATCTCGTTAGAAATCCGATCAGCCTGATCGGCCTGGCGCTGGCTGCGGTTGCCCTCGCCAACATCGTTTTCCTGGTGCTGATTGACCTGCTTGCCAGCCATCCATCTCCTTATATCGGCATTCTCGCCTACATGGTGGCGCCGGGGTTCCTGTTTTGCGGCCTGATTTTGATTCCGATCGGCATGGTGATCGAGCGCCGCCGTCGGCTTCGCCATGTGGGTGTGCCGCCCCACTTTCCGAGGCTGGACCTCAACAATCCTGCCCAACGCAGCACGGTCGCGTTCGTTCTGGCCTTCGTAGTGATGTTCTCGCTGGTGAGTGCAGTCGGCAGCTACAAGGCGTACGAGTTCACCGACTCGGTGGATTTCTGCGGGCAGTTATGTCACACCGTCATGCATCCCGAGTTCGTTGCCTATGAAGCTTCGCCACACGCGCGTGTGGCCTGCGTCGATTGCCACGTCGGATCGGGCGCAAGCTGGTACGTGAAGTCGAAGCTGTCAGGCCTGCGCCAGGTCTACTACACCGCTTTGGGCACGTATCCGCGCCCCATCCCCACCCCGGTGCAGAACCTTCGCCCCGCGCAGCAAACCTGCGAACAATGCCACTGGCCGAAGAAATTCTGGGGCGCGCAGCTGAAGGTTTTTACCCACTACGGGACCGATGAGCAGAACACGCCGCGCGTGCTTCGCATGCTCATCAAGGTCGGTGGCGGCGATCCTTCGCTCGGACAGGCCGGTGAAGGTATTCACTGGCACATGAACATTTCCAACAAGATCACCTATTTCTCCACCGACGAGCAACGGCAGGTCATTCCCTGGGTGCGTATGGAAGACAAGAGCGGCAAGGTCACCGAGTACATCGTGAAGGACAATCCGCCCACCCAGGCCCAGATCGATAAGGCCAGTATCCGTCGCATGGACTGCATCGACTGCCACAATCGTCCCACCCACATCTATGTTGCCCCCGATCTCTCCGTGGACCGGAGCATCAGCGGACAGGCCATCGATGCCACGTTGCCCTTTATCAAGCAGCAGGGCGTGCAGGTGCTGACCGCGGACTATAAGAGCACCGACGAGGCGGAGAAAGCCATCGCCGATAGCCTCAACCAGTTCTACCAGAGCAAATATCCCCAGATCGCGTCCAGCAAAGCCGACAGCATCAAGAATGCGATTGCCGAGATACAGCGCATCTATCGCACCACGTTCTTTCCCTACATGAAGGTGAACTGGAAAACGCATCCCAACAATATTGGCCACCTTTACTACCCCGGCTGCTTCCGCTGCCACGATGGCAACCATGTCAGCAAAGAAGGCAAGGTCATCAGCAAGGATTGCAACTCGTGTCACACGGTGTTAGAGCAGCAGGAAAGCGGCAACGAGATCGCCGCCTTGCCGGCGCAGACCTTCAAGCACCCGGTGGACATTGGCGACCTGACCGCGGTGAACTGCTCCGACTGCCACACCGGAGGTGTCGGGCCGTAGAAGCCGTCAGCTTTCAGCCGTACGCTTTCAGCTTTCCCGCCGCCGACACCCGTCGTCATCCGCCGCTTTGACGGTAAGGGCGTGTTAGCGGCAGCCGTTGAGTTCGATTAAGGACCGACGGCTGACGGCTGACAGCTAATTGCCGAGTGACGCACGTCACAACCCCGCGTGATGCCACTCACGGCCCTTCGGGTCGTCCAAATCCTATCTTGGAGACATAGAAACGAGCCGTAGTAGTCGAAACAGGGGGAGGAAAAACCTAATGACAGCAGCAAACAGCAGCACGCATCCGGCGAGCCAGAAGGAATATACGCCGCGACTGATCTTCTGGGAAGTCACCAAGGGCTGCAACCTGCGCTGTATCCATTGCCGCGCCACCGCCACCGAACTGATGTCGCCGGCCGACCTGCCGACGAGCAAGGCGCTGAACATCATCTCCCAGATTGCCGATTTCGGCAGTCCCATCCTCGTCCTCAGCGGCGGCGAGCCGCTTTACCGCCAGGACATCTTCGAGCTGGCCGAGTACGCCACCAGTCGCGGACTGCGCACCGCCCTGGCGACGAACGGAACCCTGGTGACCAAGGACGTCGCCGAGAAAATCAGGAAGGCCGGCATCAAGCGCGTTTCCATTTCGCTCGACGGATCCGACGCCATCACCCACGACACCTTCCGCGGCATTCCCGGCGCGTTCGAGGCAGCCGTTTATGGCATGCGCAATCTTCAGGAGCTCGGCGTCTCGGTGCAGATCAATACGACGATCGCCCGCCACAATGNNCCGAGCAGATGGTCCCTCCGGAGGAATACGAGCGGATGTTGAACTGGTTTTACGATCAATCTCTTTCAGGCGACATCGAACTGAAGGCGACTTGTGCGCCGCACTATTTCCGCGTGCAGCGCCAGCGCCGCGCCGCCGATCGTATGGCTGGACGCGAACCGGCAGCGCCGCCTGTATCGCATCCCCATGGGATTGGCCCGACTGACATGACGATGCCGGGCTCGACTGGAATTTCCCTCAAGCCAAATGGCGGCCCTCCGGTAGGACACTCTGGCCATCCCGGCGGCCATCCCAGCGACATGAATGCCATGACCAAAGGCTGCCTGGCCGGGACCGGCGTCTGCTTCATCTCGCANNGGAGATATGGAACGACTCGGCCGTCTTCGGACAGCTTCGCGACGACGACAATCTGAAAGGCAAGTGCGGCTGCTGTGAGTTCCGTCATGTCTGCATGGGATGCCGCGCGCGCGCCTACGCTGCCACCGGAGACTTCCTGGCTGAGGAGCCTTTCTGCGTGTATGAGCCCGGAACCTCGAATCAGATGATTCGCGAGATCGCCACGAAAAAGGTCGGCTGAGACTCAAGTCATATCGCGCAGAGCTCAGTAGAGCTAGGATCCAACCATGGCAGCCCACACCAGCACCGTTCCCAAATGCCCGGCTTCGGGCGATGGTGGTTCCGCGCGAGCACGGCGCGTGGGGCATGATGCTGGTCCCTCTGGCTACGGGCGCGGTGGTGGCGGCACGCGCGGGCATCAACGCCGTCTCGCTGATCGTCCTTTTTGTTGCCTCCGTGTCCCTGTTCTGGCTACGCACGCCATTGGAGAGCTGGCTGGGCACGTCGCCCATCAAAGCACAGACTGATTACGAGTTTGGCTTGCTGATGAAGGCGACCGTGGCCATCGGAGTAGTGGCCGCCGGAGACGTGGTGGCTCTTTTTTGGAACGGGCACAATCGCGGCTTGCTGATCATCGGCGCGATTGCGGCACTTGCCTTCGCCGCACAGGTTGGCGTCAAGAGGCTCGGCCGCAAGGGCAGGATGCCGGCGCAGATCATCGGCGCTATCGGGCTGACTTCGACGGCCGCCGGCGCTTACTACGTCGCCACCGGCCGTCTCGACCGCACCGCCATTGCACTCTGGCTGGCGAATTGGTTGTTTGCCGCCGACCAGGTCCACTTTGTGCAAGTGCGCATCCACTCCAGCCGCGCTGTGACGTTTAACGAAAAACTACAGCCCGGCCTCGGTTTTCTGCTGGGGCAGATTGGGCTGATCGCAGCGATTCTTGCCGCCTGCCGGCTGGGCTTTTTCCCGGCCGCGATTGCGTTTGCCTTCCTGCCTATCCTGCTGCGAGGGACAATCTGGTTCGCTCGCGGACGCCAGCCTCTGGACGTTCACAAACTCGGATACAGCGAGCTGGCGCAGGCGCTGCTCTTCGGCGCTCTGCTCTGCGCGGCATTTCTGTTGTAATCCAGGCGGCCATTTCCCGGAACTCAAGCAGCACGATATTTCCTGCACGCTCACATCCGTTTTATCGACCGCAGTTTACAAATTGTTACACACCTCGCGGAGCCAACTCGCTCGCCTTTTCGTATGCTCAACAAGGGCAGCTTGCGCCCGCGGCACCAATCGCAGCATCGAATCCATTACAGATGAGCACATCGTCAACTCCTCAGGCAGTGCAAACCGAAAACCTTTGCCGCCATTACACCATGGGGGGCAGCGTCATTCGCGCCGTGGACGGCATAACGCTCTCCATCGAGCACGGCGAGTTCGTGGCCCTGCTGGGCCAGTCCGGCTCCGGAAAATCCACGCT
>PLBD01000023.1 GCA_003135315.1 Acidobacteriaceae bacterium
CCGGATGCTGCATCCATGCGTCGGTGGCGACGATGAAGTAGCCCGACATCCACGAGCCCACAAACACCATCAGCGCGCAGAACCAGTGCAGGCCCTTGCTCAGACGCTTCTCGCCATAGAGAAACAGTCCCAGAAACGTTGACTCCAGGAAGAAAGCGAAGCAGCCTTCCATGGCCAGCGTCTGCCCAATGACGCCGCCGGCGAAGCGCGAGAAGTGCGACCAGTTGGTGCCAAACTGGAATTCCATCGGGATACCGGTCACTACGCCGATCACGAAATTGATGCCGAAGATCTTGGCCCAGAAGCGGGCCGCCCGGTCGTAGCGCTCATCGCTGGTCTTGAGCGCGATGGTTTTCAAGATCACGATCAGCGGCGCCAGTCCCATGGTCAACTGCGGGAACAAGTAGTGATACGTGACCGTGAAGGCAAACTGCAGGCGGTGGATCAGGAGTGCGCTGTCCATGCATAAACCTCGAAAGGAGTGTTTGCGCGAAAGGGTGCGTGCGGCCTGCCGCAAGCAACGGCTGGGGTTCTGCACATGGAAACAGTGTCGGCGATGGCAACGCAGGACGCTGTGAAAGAGGTCACAAAGAAGTGTGACTGATATTTGCCTGGCCCGGAACTGCGCAGCCGTGGAACCAGGCGTCGATTTGCGGCTGTGTGGGCCAGCAAATATGATTCAAGGCAGGCCGCGCAGATTACGAGGTACGGAGTACGACTCGTATTTCTGCGGTTGTCACTCGCAGCTTGGCCGGGATGGCGAAACTGGCAGACGCAGCGGACTTAAAATCCTTTGTCAGACCTAGACAGCGTCTACTAAGTTTCTGTAAGTAAGCATGTTACTGATATAATTTCCATCGGATTAGCTGTTACACAACTATTTCACATTTTGGCCTTTTTTGAGGGACCGTGGGGGGATACTGCGGATGGCGGAACAACACACAATTCTCGGCGGCAAGGTTCACGTTTACAAACGGCCGAATAGCAGCTGCTGGCAGTGCTCCAGCTATCTCGCCGGAAGGAATCGCAGGGCCACAACCAAGGAAGAAAGCCTATCGAAAGCGAAGGAGATCGCAGAGGACTGGTATCTTCAGCTTCGCGGAAAACTCCGCAGCGGGGAATTGAAATCCGGGAGGACGTTCCGCGAGGCCGCGGAACAATACCTGCGCGAATACGACATCATCACGCAGGGACAGCGCAGCAAAATCTATCTCAGGGGTCAGCACTCCCGAGCAGCCAGGCACCTGGTGCCGTTCTTTGGCCGTCTGGTCCTGTCGGAAATCACCGCCGGCAAAATACAGGACTACCGCATCCACCGCCTCGAAGAGGCGATGGCAAAACGCGGCAAGCCTCCGGCACACAACACCATGCACCAGGAGATGGTGACCTTGCGGCAGATATTGAAAACTGCGGTTCGCCATGGATGGATAGACCACCTGCCCGATTTGTCGGCACCCTATCGGTCATCGCCGAAGATTTCGCACCGGGCTTGGTTTTCTCCCGCGGAATACAAGACTCTCTATGAAGCCACAAGAAGACGTGCGCACGAGCCGAAACAGCCGCGCTTCAAGTGGGAATCAGAGCAACTTCACGATTACGTGCTGTTCTCGGCCAATACAGGCCTGCGTCCTGACGAAGCAAGGCGGCTCCAGTTTAGGGACGTGACGATCGTTGTGGATCAGGGAAGCAATCAGAAAATCCTTGAGATCGAGGTGCGCGGTAAGCGCGGAGTCGGATACTGCAAGAGCATGCCCGGCGCCGTCCTGCCCTTTCAGAGACTCAAGGCAAGGCTCCGTCCGGCAGGCGGCCCAGGCAGGAAAGGAAGCCGTGTCGAAAGCATCGCGAACGGGGAATGGCACAAGCCAGAACCTTCAGACCTCATCTTTCCGAAATGGCAGCGCGAACTGTTCAACGCGATCCTGAAGGAGAAGAACCTGAGAGTCGACCGTGACGGCCGCCCTCGGACGGCTTACAGCCTGCGGCACACGTACATCTGCTTGCGCTTGTTGGAAGGTGCCGACATCTACCAGATCGCAAAGAACTGCCGCACTAGCGTCGAGATGATTGAGAAGTATTACGCAGCGCACCTCAAGACCCAGCTTGACGCCTCGGCGATCAACAAAATGCGAGCAAAGCCAAAGAAGAGACAAAGCCAGGTAAAAACCCTGGAAAAGGCACGATGAAATCATCCGGGCCGCTTTTGTGGTAGAAAACAATCAGCCAGTTCACGCGGGCGTGGCGGAATGGCAGACGCAACGGACTTGAGACAAAACTTGAGTGCCCGCCGGGAAACCGGCGATGCAGAACTGCCCAAATTCGGGGAACCCTGCAATGGCAATCCCGAGCCAAGCCCCTGCGGAATACTCCGCCGGGGAAGGTGTAGAGACTAGACGGGTAGCACCTAAGCCCCGGAACTATCTGGGAGATGGTGAAGGGATAGTCCGGACCGCAAACCCGGCACCGCGCTATCGAGCGCCGCGCCAGGGCGGCGAAAGCCGTAGACGGTACGAAAATCCGTAGAGCCGAAAGGTTCGTGAGGGTTCGACTCCCTCCGCCCGCACCACTCCCCAATCCCCCAATCTCCATTGTGCCGGAAGGAAAAAGCGGCACACCAATGCCGCTACATCGTCGGCAAACTGCTCGGGCAACCGGCCTAGATGCGAGACCCTCAAAGCCGAGTCGTGTCGGGCGACTCTGGCTGAAGCGTTCAAGTTCTAATTCATCTTCAGGACGTGCTGGTGGGCCTACCGGAACGTTTGCACTCCCCTGACCCCTCTCAAGACTGAGGCGTAGTTGGAGGAAGATCGTCGCCTCAATTCACAGACCAGTAACAGAATGTTTGTATGATCCTGACGCTATTGCGCCTTCCGCCAGTTTTTTGAGCGGCCGTCGCAAGACTTGTCTTCCGAGGGCGAGCACATGCGAGAACGAATCCGGGCGAAGCAACTGTTTCTGGCGAGGGCCAATGACGGGCTGTCCGAACTGGATCGCCTCAGCAGTTTCAAAGAGTCAGGCACCGTATGAGATCCGCCAAAGAACGTAATTGCGAAACGCCGAAGGGGCCTGTTCGGGCGGCACAGTACGTCCGTATGTCGACAGAACATCAGCAGTATTCGACCGAAAACCAAATGGATGTCCTTCGCCGCTACGCCGAAGGGCGCAGTATGCAGATCATCAGAACTTACTCAGACGAAGCGAGGAGCGGACTGAACATCGAGGGCAGGAACGGATTACGCCAACTTTTATCCGACGTTGAGGCCAGCCGTGCGGACTATACCGACGTTTTGGTTTATGACGTTAGCCGTTGGGGGCGGTTCCAGGATGTTGATGAGAGTGCCTATTACGAGTACATCTGCAAGCGAGGCAAGGTTCGCGTGCACTACTGCGCCGAGCAGTTCGAGAACGATGGAAGCCTATCGTCTTCATTGCTGAAGACCATCAAGCGCACAATGGCGGGAGAGTACAGCCGCGAGCTTTCGGTCAAGGTGTTTGCCGGCCAGTGCCGATTAATTGAACGCGGTTTTCGTCAAGGCGGTTCTGCAGGCTATGGCCTTCGCAGACAGTTGATCGATCAGGATCGCAACCCGAAAGAAATATTGACGCGAGGTAAACACAAGAGCATCCAGACAGACCGCGTAATCCTGGTGCCGGGTCCCGAATCGGAAACGCAAGTCGTCCGCGAAGTCTACGACCTTTTCACCCAGAAACAATCGACCGAAAAAGACATTGCGGCGCAACTCAATGAACGAGGCTTGGTCACCGATCTCGGACGGCGTTGGACTGTGGGCGTAGTACGTCAGATCCTTACAAATCCCAAGTATGCCGGCGCAAATGTGTACAACCGAAGATCGTTCAAGCTAAAACGAAAACGAGTGGCCAACCCACCCGAAATGTGGATCAGGTGCGACAGCGCTTTTACTCCGATCGTTCCCCTTGAACAGTTCACACAAGCGCTTGCAATCATTGAGAGCCGCCACACGCATCTGACGGACGAGCAATTGCTAGAGCGTTTGCGGGATCTGCTGGCCCGAATTGGCGAGCTGTCCGGCATCCTCATTGATGAAGCTGAAGACATGCCGTCGAGCACGGTTTATCAGAGCCGTTTTGGTGGTCTCACGCGAGCGTACGCCCTCATTGATTACACACCATTGCGAGACTTGAGGTACATAGAGATCAATCGCGCCATGCGCGAGTACCACAGAAATCACTGCTCCCAGATCTTGAAGGATCTCAGAAATCAGGGTGCAGAGGTTCGAGAAGGCAACAGCGGGCTTCTGGAGATCAATCGCGAGTTTACTGCGTCTCTCATAATCTCTCGATGCCGCGAAACCCTGACAGGCAAGTACCGCTGGCTTATCGGGCTTGAGAACGCCCTCGACCCTGACATAACGATTGGCGCGCGGCTGACGCCGGGCAACGAAGACATTCTTGATTACTACCTCTTCCCAAAGATCGAGACCTTAGCCGCTCAGCTCAGGCTTGCTGGGGAGAACGGCGTACTGCTGGATGCTTATCGCTTCGAAAACCTGGATTTCTTCTTCAGCATGGCGCGCCGCACGCGAATTGAGGAGATACCGTGAACAAAAGTGAAATCGAACACATTCCGATCGCTGAAATCCGGGTG
>PLBD01000263.1 GCA_003135315.1 Acidobacteriaceae bacterium
ATCAAGTCGAAGATGCTGCTGCCGCGCGATCCTGCGGGACCGGCAGAAGAAGACGATCCGCGATTGGAACTGGTCAATCGCCTGCTGGAGCACGAGCGCTTCAAGTCAGCGGCGCAAATGCTGTTGCAGAAGCAGCAGATCGAAGAGGCAGTGTGGTCGAACCCGGCGCTTAAGGAGTTTCGCGACGCGGAAGGCACCGAGCCGGAGATGGTCGCCGACGTGGTCGATCTGGTGAAGACGTTTCAGCAGATACTGGACCGCGCGCGCAAGCGGCCATCGTTCGACGTGAATGAAGAGGCCGTAACGGTTTCGCAGATGATCGACTTTGTGCGTCGACGGCTCGCGCTGGAAGACCGGCCGGTCAGGCTGAAACAGTTGCTGCGCAGTTTGCGGTCACGCTCCGCGCTGGTGTGCGCGTTCCTGGCGATCCTGGAACTGATACGCTTGCAGGCGGTGCTGGCGCGACAGGACAACGTATTCGGCGAGATTGTGCTGAAGAAGCATACCAACTTCGATGCCCTGATGGCCGAGAGCCAGACGGTGAAGGATGATTGGAAATGAGGCAGCTGTCAGCTATCAGCCTTCAGCTCTGTCTCGTTGCAATGCGAGGAGCGGTTTCACACCTATCATTTCGGGGGTAAGGTTTAGCTGACGGCTGATAGCTGAAAGCTGATAGCTACAAGATGAGCCTGAAAGCCAAAGTCGAAGCCATTATCTACGCGACCGAAGAGCCGGTCACGCTAAGCGAGCTTGCCCCCCTGCTGAAGGACGCCGTGCTCGCCGATCTGCGCGCCGAGGAAGAAGCTCGGCTTGCGTTGAACCAGACCGTCTCTGACGGACCCCCTGTTCCCGAAGCAGACGAAGCCCTGGTGATCGCAGAGGCCCTCGACGAGGCCGCAGCGGAATTCGCTAACCAGCCATCCGCGCCGGCGCAAGCAATCCCAGTTGCCGATCAGGTCCAGCCTGAAGAGTCCAGGTCCGCTCCCACGAAAAAAGAACAGAAGCAGGCGGAAGAACGAGAGCAACTGAAGGCGGTGAAGGCACGCCTGACCGCGATCATCGATGAACTCACGGCTGACTACGCGGCCAGCGATCGCGGCATGGAGATTCGCCAGATCGCCGGCGGCTATCGCATGGCGACCAAGCCGGAACATCATGATGTCGTCGTGAGCTTCGCCAAGAGTCTGAAGCCGCCAGTGCGGCTATCGTTGCAGGCGCTGGAGACGCTGTCGGTGATCGCCTACAAGCAGCCGGTGACCGTGCCGGAGATCAGCGAGATTCGCGGCGTCGATTCCGCTGGCGTCATTGCCACTCTGCTCGACCGCAAGCTCATCACTACCGCCGGACGCAAGCAAGTCATCGGGCGGCCGATCCTCTATAAGACGACGAAGGAGTTTCTCCTGCGCTTCGGACTGAACGATGTCTCCGAGTTGCCTAGTACCGAGGAGTTTGAGAAGCTGGGCGATCCGCAGGCGGAGTTGTTCAGCGCGCCTGCGACGGAGACCGCATCGGCGAGTGCAGCGTCGGCGTCTCAATCCGAAGAAGAGCCCGTCACTGAAGCTGTGCCCGAGCAGAACGGCGATAGCAGCCTGATGGGAGAAACCGACATTCCGGCTGATGGAACGTTTGCCACCGAGGCGGAGCCGGAGAAATCCTAGCTTCCACGTAGCGCCGAATCGAGACAGGCAAAGATCCCTTTACGCATTCGCGCTCCGCAGTTGTCCCAAGGTTTTCTTCACGAACGCCGTAATGCGCTCCTTGGTCATTATGTCCCAGCCTGGAAGGCGCAGGACGTACATCGCCGGCAGGTAAACCGCGCACACCGAGAGGCCGACAGCCAGGATGCGCGGGATCAAGTGTGCCGCTGGAATAAGATTCCGCACCACATGCGCCAGCACGCCGGCAACAATCGTCACGCCCGTAACCTTAAACAGATCGTCGTACAGGCGAATGTCGCTGGCCTTTGCTTCCACTACGCGGACGGCGCACACCGCGATCAGGATGCGTTCAATCACTTGCCATCCGACGGTGCTGACTGCGGCGCCGATCATTCCGAAGTGGCGGATCGCCGGTCCCAGAGTGCAGAACAGCGCGAGGAACACGCCAACGCGGACCACCAGCAGGAAGTTCCGCACCTCTTTGTAGGCGCGAATGATCGGGTCCAGCAGGAACACTCCCAGCAACAACAGGACCAGGCTGACCAGGAAGATGTTCGCGCTCTGCTCGTAGTTGTTGGTGTAGAGCAGGACGATCAGGTCGCGCCCCGCGACGAACAGCATGGCAAACAGGGGAAACTGGATCGCCGCCAGCTGGTTCGTCGCCGACGCCGTGATGTAGCGAATGTCGGCCTTGCGATCTTCCTTCTGCAGGCTGCTGATGCGCACGATCATCACCGACACAACCGATTCCAGCGCCAGCGTCAGCAGCGGCACATCCACCCAACCGACCGCGTAAATCGCGAAGTCCTTCGGCCCCAGCGAATGGCTGACGAAGTAGTTGTCCAGGTCCTTCTGGATGACCCACATCATTCCGACTGCGCCGTACGGCAGCGCGTAAGCCAGTTGCTCTTTGAAGAACGGCCAGTCAAAGTGCATCCAGAAGCGCGGGAACCTGATGTCCACATACCAGACCAATACCGCAACCGACAGCAACTGATTTACCACGGCCGCAATCAGGATGCTCTTCACCGACCGGAACCACAGCGCCGCGCCGGCGAACAGGATGACTCGCGCGATCTGCGTGCCCACGATGAAGATCGTCGAATAACGCACATCCTGCATGGCGACCGGGATCTGCTGCACCAGGCTTGACGTCAGCGTCAGCAGCACCAGAAATCCCAGCAGCAGAGCGAACGGCGTCAGCGCGTCGGTGCGGAAAAGGAAGTGCAGGACCTGCGGATAAAACGCCACCGCGATGAGCGGAATCCATCCCGCCACAAAGTTGTAAACCAGGATGTTGAGGGCGATCTGGCCACCGCGCTCCGGATACCGCGGCATGAAGTAGTACGCGCTCATGCCGACCCCGAACGTCGCGATGCTGGTCGTCGTGGAGACGAACAGGAACGCCTCTTTGAAGATGCCGTATTCGGTTTGCGGCATCAGGCGGACCAGCAAAACCGGCAACGCGATACTCAGTGCCGCCGCGACGAACTTCGACGCCGTCAGCCAGAACGCCTGCACCACCAGCCGGGGTGGTTGCCGAGTTGCCGTCGCTGTCACTCCGTTGCGCTCCCCCGTTTCACCATAACCGGAACCGCGTTCCAAGTCGAGGCGGCGTCCGCGAAAATGATCCGCTCCCGCATGGAACGGAAGTCGCCGCGATTATGCTTCTTCACTTCGCGGGAGAACGTGATTATCGCCACGCTATGGATGCTCCTCGCGTACACTGTTTGCCATGAACGACAAACCTAACCGGCCTTGGCTGACCGCTTCCCTGCTCCTGGCGGTGGGGGTTGGTACTCTGCTGCCGGCGCAGACTGCGCAGGACTTCACCAAAATCTACGACTCCTATCTGGCCGCCGTGGAGACTGGAAGCTACAGTCAGGCGTCTCCTCTGCTTTCGAAGGAGATCCATGACCAACTCCCTACCCCGGCCGCCCAGGCAGAATACATGGAGATGGTGAAGCAGATGTCGCCCATCCACTATGAAGTAGAGTCGGCCAACGTTGCGAAGGACGGGCAATCTGCCGACGTGAACCTCATCGTCACCATTGCCGTCCCTGAGGAGATTCAGAAGCAGGAGAAGCTGCCGCCCACGCAGCGTGCCGAAGAGGTGCTGCGCTTCGTCAAGGAAGGCGGCCAGTGGAAGATGGGGCCGCCGCTGTTGCTGGGCGATCCCGACAAGCGGGAGCGCCCCAAAGACCTCAACATGGGCTCGCGTGCTGACTACGCGGACGGTAACAACACCGAGGTCGGAGGGCCGATCCTGAAGCTGGACAAGCAGGCCGAGGGCACCGTCTTCGTGCTCCGCATGACCGATCAGGAGATTGCGGTATTTGTGCCGGCGGCGAAGGTTTCGCCGGACTTCGTTCCCGGCAGCATTCTCGTGGCCCACGGCGCCGAGAACAAGAGCGACAAGCTGAAA
Organism: Acidobacteriaceae bacterium; assembly: GCA_003135315.1. GTDB lineage: Bacteria > Acidobacteriota > Terriglobia > Terriglobales > Acidobacteriaceae > Bog-257. Next base: position 4,084 of record PLBD01000263.1, read on the forward strand.
ATCTGGGCGGCAGACGCCGCGCTCTACCAGGAGCCTGCCCCCAAGTGAGGCCCGCAGTAATCCCTACGCAGCGTGCAGGCGCGCCTCATCTCAGTGATAGCTGAACTCGAACTCTGCGCGCTGGCGGAAGTCGTCATAAAACAGTCTGTATCCGCCGCGATTGTAACCGTCGATGGCAAACACCAGTTCTGACTTGCCATTGCCATCGTAGTCGGCCGCGTCCACTAACCACATATTGGAATCCAGCCACCGGACTTTTTGCTGCGGCGTGATGACAAACCACTGTACCGCGAAAGGCCCATCCGGCGGCCCATCGCAACGATATGGAGACAGGAGAACGCTTGCCACCATCCAGTTGCGTTTCGAAGCATACGCCTTCTGCACCATGATGTTGCTGTCTTCGTACTTCCACGGTACTACTTTGTCAGGCTGGCTTTTCAGGCAGTTCGTTGCTTTCGGAAACTGTTTTCGAAACTGCCGGCGAACCGCCAGCGTCGTGCTTTCGGAGAGCTTCGCAGGCTTCCAGCCATCAGGGTCGCGATAGTTCGGTTGCGAGACCGCAATCAAGGGGCGGTACACAGGTTCACCGAGGAAGTCGCCGAACTCGCGTGACGGCGGACCAACTATCGGAGGCACATTCTTGCTGGTTATGACCTGCTGGCCTACGTTGGCATAAAACTCAAACGCCTGCGGCGTGCGGCTTGTCACCTTGCCCAACTGGCGGCCATCGAAGGTAATCGTCCAGTCAACTTCTCGAGGATATTTCGCGGTGATGGTCTTCAAACATTCCGGATCGCGACAATCGCTTGGGAAGGCCCTCCATCGTTCGCCCTCCTTGTAGAAAACCGCCCTTACAACGGGGTAGCGAGTATCACCCGCAAAGTGCCTCGGAGTGTCTTCCAGAACTCCGATAAGAGCGGGCTGAACTTGCGCCAACGCGAACCAGCATCCCGCCACCAGCCAAACGAGAAGAGCTAGACCGTGTCTGACGACGGCATGCGCCGACGATCGCAACGCCTTACGCTCCCGCATCCAGCGCCAGGTCCTCTGCCGCGTTCTTGTCGGTATCTTCCAAATCGGCCA
>PLBD01000588.1 GCA_003135315.1 Acidobacteriaceae bacterium
ATTCACCACGGAGACACGGAGATCCCGGAGAAACCCAAGCGGCTCGATTTTCCCAACATGACATTTTGGCGTGTCGACTAAATGCTTCGTGTCAGGGCACGACTTCAGTCGTGCCGATAGGCCGTTTATTTTCCTTCTTGAGCCGGCTTTAGCCGGCGGCACCTGTCTTGCAGGGGCTAAAGCCCTTGAGTTTTGCATTTTCTTTTCGGCACGACTGAAGTCGTGCCCTGATACAAGGCCGTGGGATTTCGCGAAGTTGACGTTCACACCGCCTGTCCCGCGCAATATCCGGAGGCCCAGGCCCACTGGAAGTTGAAGCCGCCGAGATGGCCGGTCACGTCCACCACTTCTCCAATGAAATACAGGCCGGGAACTTTGCGCGACTCCATGGTCTTGGCTGACAACTCATCCGTGTCAACGCCGCCGGCAGTGACTTCGGCTTTCTCGTAGCCTTCGGTTGCGCCGGGGCGCACTTCCCAGCTATGGAGGTGGCGCTCCATTTCTGCGAGGTCCGCATTGGCCCATCCTGGCGGCGGATTCAGTTCCAGCCAGCGTTCAGCGAGACGAATCGGCATCGCCGCGTGAAGTGCGGCCCGTGCAGCGGCAAGATCGCGGCGCGGACTGTCGCGCAACGCAGTGGTGATCTGCTGGCCGGGCGCCAGATCGATGACGATGGGCTGGCGACCGTCCCAATAGGACGAGACTTGCAGGATTGCCGGCCCACTCAACCCGCGATGAGTGATCAGCATCTTTTCTCGGAATTGCTGGCGGCCAAATGAAGCGGTGACCTCGCTCGAAACGCCGGCCAGATCGCAATATCGCTGGCGGTCTTCTTCGCTAAAGGTGAGTGGCACCAGGGCGGAACGGCATTCGCGAATGCCAATCCCAAACTGTCTTGCCAATTCGTAACCGAAGGAGGTCGCGCCAATCTTCGGAATCGACAAGCCTCCGGTTGCAACTACCAACGCGGAAGCGTGGAATTCAGCGGCATCAGAACGCACGACGAAGTCCGAAGCACGTTGCACTTCCTGCACGCGGACGTTCGTGATGATCCGGACCCCGGCGGCGTCGCACTCCTCGGTGAGAATGGCGACAACATCCTGCGCCGCGCGATCGCAGAACAGTTGCCCCAAGGTTTTCTCGTGATACGGGATGCGGTGCTTTTCGATGAGCGCAATAAAGTCAGCCGGCGTATAACGCGCCAGCGCCGATTTACAGAAGTGCGGGTTGGCCGAGAGGAAGTTCTCCGCTCGGCAATGCAGGTTGGTGAAATTACAACGCCCTCCGCCGGAAATGAGGATCTTCTTGCCGATGCGATCGGCGCGTTCCAGCACGGCGACGCGGCGGCCGCGCTTTCCCGCCTCGATGGCGCACATCAGCCCGGCTGCGCCGCCGCCCAGCACGATTACGTCAAAGGTTGCGTTGTGCAAGTCACGAGTTTCCGGCGGGGCGTGGCCAGTTGTCAAAGAAGGAGAGTGGCTGGTCGAGTTTTGCTTGCGCTGGCGACCCCGGCCAACGGACAAGCAGCTTTGGAGGGGCACGCCTTTAGGCGTGCCGTTACAACCGACCAAAGGAGTCGGCTTTAGCCGCTGAGGAACATGCCCTCAGGGCTTAAAGGCCAACTTCTTTGCCTGGGCCACCGGCACGGCTGAAGCCGTGCCCCTTCAAGACCGTGCACAGCGGTATCGGCACCGTCTTACGCGTTGCTTTGCATCGGCGTGGCGGACTGCGTAATCACCGTCTCGGGGCGATCGTTTATCGCGATCAGCAGAAGAGTGGCATCGTCGCTGAACTTGCCCGCGGCGTGCGACTCGACATCGTTCATGATTTGCGCGTAACGCTGCGGCAACGATTCTCCCGGCGGACCGGCCAGCAGCGCCGCCAGCCGGTCGGGACCGAACTCTTCGTCGGAACCGTTCGCGGCTTCGCTGACACCGTCGGTATACAGCAAGAGGCGATCGCCCACGCTCAGCACAAGGTGCTCAGCATGAAAGCCAGCGTCCAGCATGAAGCCGAGCACGGGACGCGTGGGCTGGAGCGATTCGATGGTGCCGTTGTTGCGCCGCAGGATGGGCGGACAGTGGCCGGCGTTCACGAATTGCAAGACGCGGGTCCGCAGATCGAGCACGCCATAGAAGAGGGTGACGTAATGGCCTTCGCCAAGTTGGTTTCGGAGCGTCGTCTCGACCTGGGCCAGAACGACTTCCGGACTGTTGCTCGACGACGACAGAGTGCTGACAGAGGCGTACAGCATGGCGGCAATCAGCGCGCCGGGCGTGCCTTTGCCGGAAACATCGGCAAGGCAAAAGTGGAGCTTGTCGGGAACTGGCTGCCAGACTCCGAAATAATCGCCGCCTACCACGCCTGCCGGGATGCTATTGCCGAACAACTCGACTCCCTGGGCCACCAGATGGCGCTGGGGCACGATGCGGGTCTGCAATTGTTGAGCGTCATTGCGCTCGCAGTCGGAGACGCGCTGCGAGGACCGGACTTCCTCGGCCCGCCGGATGAGCGATTGCACTTTTTCCAGCAGGGCGGTGTTGCGCCAGGGCTTTTCGATGAAGTCGGAAGCGCCATGCTTCATGGCGCTGACCGCCAGATCGACATTGCCCCAGGCAGTGAGCGCGACGATAGGCACGGTGGCGTCGAGCTCGCGCAGGTGCTGGATGAGCTCCAGGCCCTCGATGCCGGAAGTGCTGTCGCGGTGGTAGTTCATATCGAAGAGGGCTAGATCGGGCGCGTGCTGCCGCGCCGCTGCCAGCGCCTCATTGGGCGAGGCGCAGAGCACGACCAGGTAGCCATGACCGCGTAGCAGCATGGCGAGGGCTTCACGAACATGCTCCTGATCTTCGGCGATGAGGATAGTCGAATTGTCGGGCGAGGTCATCATGGTCCTAGCCTTGATGTTGCAGACGGAGTGCCAATCCAAGGAGGCGGCTATCGTGCAGGAAACAGGAAGAGCGGGCGGATTCCCGTTTTGGGACCCGCCCACAATCGGGAATCCGTTGTCCGGAAATGGACACAGGCCGCCCTGAAGATCAAGTCCAACCGATGCTTTGAGTTGCGGCGGGGAACAGGGCTGCCATTTCCCAATTCAGCAGGGCAAAGTGTAAAATTGGGATTCATCCTCGCGAGCCAAAATGTTCCACGTGGAACATTTCCAGAGCATGGCTTGAGGAGGAGTGCGCTTCCGCTGAACGCAGTCCCAAATGCGTCGCCCGGTGCGTGATGGGAACAGCAACTCTCCCAAGAAAAGCCACGAAGGAGTTTCAGACAGCATGGCGATTCCAGCCACCCAATTGCGTCCGGGCATGGTCATCAAGCACAACAACGATCTGCATTCGGTGTTCAGCGTGGAGCACCGCACTCCGGGCAATCTGCGCGCCTTCATCCAGGCAAAGCTGCGCAATCTGCGTACGGGAGCGATGTTCGAGCACCGCTTCCGTTCCGGCGATCCCATCGAGAAGATTATTGTCGACCAGGTGCAGATGGAGTTCCTCTACTCCGACGGCGACGACTATCACTTCATGAACACCGAGAACTACGAGCAGCTGCACCTGGGCAAGGACATCCTGGGCGACGCAGTGGACTACCTCATCGCGAACCTAGCCATCAAGGTGGAATTCTTTGACGGCAAAGCCGTAGGCATCGAGTTGCCGCAGACGGTGGAGCTTACTGTGATCGAGACCGAGCCAGGGCTGAAGTCGGCGACGGCCAGCAGTGTCACCAAGCCGGCCAAGACCGAGACCGGGCTGGTCGTGCAGGTGCCGCCCTTCATCAACGAAGGCGAAAAGATTCGCGTGGACACCTCGGAAGGCGCATACTTATCTCGCGCCTAAAGGCGGCGAAACGGGCGGCTGTCCTTTGGCCTCGACGTTCGCCCCATTGACAAATCAGGCCGTGTCGCCGATAGTTGTACGGGTATCAGCCGCGCCCAAATTCACGGTTCTCGATACGTGTGTTCACCGACCGTTCGGGCCCGCAATGGCCGCTTGGCCCTCTCGAAAGTTGAGAGCGGAAAAAATAGTTTAAGTTCCAGGATGCAAAAAGGAGAAAGATACAAACATGAAAACCTTGACTAAGAGAGCCGTGCCGTATTTGCTCATATCCACACTCGTACTGTTGGCCCTGCCGATGTGGGCTGCCGACAAGGCGAGCGACGAACAAACCCTCCGCAATGCCGCCTCCGTGCTACAGGCAATGCTAGACAGCAAGGATGTCCCGGCCAGCGTCGTAGCCAAGGCTGATTGCATCGTCATTCTGCCCAGCGTGAAGAAGTTCGCCGTCGGCATCGGTGGAACCGGTGGCCGCGGCCCCATGAGCTGCCGTGAAGGCAAGAACTTCAGCGGCAAGTGGTCCCCGCCAGCGATGTACACCATCGGCGGAGCCAGTGCCGGTCTTCAGCTCGGCGGCACGGCCAGCGACATCATCCTCCTGATCATGACATCGTCGGCCGCCGACAAAATCCTGACCGGCAAAGTTAAGGTTGGCAGCGACGCGACCGCAGCAGCAGGTCCCGGAGCCTCGGCCGGCATGACGGGCGGATCTGACATTTTGACCTATGCCCGCACCAAGGGACTGTTCGCCGGCATATCACTCAACGGCGCTTCGCTCGATCCTGACGGCGACGCCAATGGGCGTCTTTATGGCCAAGGCGTCAGCTCGCAGCAGATCGTGTCCGGCGATGCCAAGGCTACCCCAGGCGGCATGAACCTGGTTAACCTGCTCAATAGCAAGGCCTCGAAGCACAGCATGTAAGACGATGCTGGGGACGCTAATCGTCAGTTAATAGAACGCGGAACTGGTCTATCCAGCTCCGCGTTTTTTCTTGCGAGGCGTTTTTTCTTGCAACAAGATCTGGTTCCGGCAGCAATCAAACCTACGCAAGCAGCTACGGTATGATTACTATCGGCTAATTGCTAATTGCTTCCTCTCATGGCTGCCCTCGAAACCCGTCGTTACGTTGTGTCCGGACGCGTGCAAGGTGTCGGCTTCCGCTGGTTCGTGGAGCGCGAGGCGGCGCAGCTCGGCCTGACCGGATGGGTGCGCAACTGCGACAGCGGCGACGTTGAGATCATGGCTACCGGCACCGCAGACCAGCACAGCGTCTTCCGCCAGAAGTTGCAGCAGGGCCCCCGCGCCGCGCGTGTCGATCTTGTCGGCGAGTCCAAGGCGACATTCCTGGAAGCGCCATCATTCCGCATCGAAGGAGTCTGGTAATCCATGCAGACGCAACCAGGCACAAACTGTGACGACCTCAAGAAGCTGATTCGCGAAGTTCCCGATTTCCCCAAGCCCGGCATTCTCTTCTACGACATCACTACTCTGCTCAAAGATAAGCTCGGCTTCGCTCGCCTCATCGACGCCCTCACCGAGCACTACATCAACTACCACATCGATCTCGTGTTGGGCATCGAAGCGCGTGGCTTCATCTTCGGCCCGGCGCTGGCCTATCGCCTGAACGCCGGCTTCATCCCCGTACGCAAACCGAAGAAGCTGCCGTCCGAAGTGTTGCAGTGGAAGTACGACCTCGAATATGGCCAGGACACTCTGGAGATCCACAAGGACGCCATCCAGCCCGGCCAGCGCGTCATCATCTGCGACGACCTGCTGGCCACCGGCGGCACGGCGAGAGCCGCCGCCGAAATGGTAATGGCGCTAGGCGGAGAGATTCGTGGCATGGGGTTCGTGGTCGAGCTCGACGGCCTCAAAGGCCGCGACAAGCTGAAGGGCTACGACGTCTTCTCGCTGCTGCACTACGAGATGTAGATCGCCCCGGCGGAAGCGCTGGGCTTTAGCCCAGCGATAAGGGTCTCTTTTCAGGCGGGCTTCAGCCCCGGGCTCCCGTGGCTCGTAAGATGCCACATAGTGGTATATACCACTATGTGGGATAGCACTGTGACTCAAGGGACGCAGGCTGGCTACCGACTACTGTTTTTACGGCGTGATCTCGAAGATGACGCCCGCATATCCGACCGGCCCGGCGCTTGCGGTGGTATAGAGGTTGCCGCTGGTATCCAGCACGACATTGCCATAGGGGGATTCTCCAGCTCCGCTGTTGAAGCCGGTCAGAGTCCATTGCCCGGACTCCTGGGTCAGCCGGAAAACCTCTGGCCATCCATCAACCAGGGTCCCATAGAGATTGCCGGCTGGATCCATGGTCACTTGGGCATGGGACCCCTCCTCTACACCAGCAAAGTTGTAGATCTCCTGAAGCGTCCAACCGCCGCTGGCGGGCGACAATTCGTAAACCATCGGGCCACCGGTACCGTATGGGGACAAAGTGGCGCCGTAGAGATTGCCCGCCGAGTCAAAGATCAGTCCACCGACGGGTGCAGAGGACTGAAGGTTGGCAAGGGTAGTTTCCACCCAACCGCCTGCTGAGCGCGACAGTTCATAAACCACCCCGCCATACCGTCCGCCTGGCGCAGTGCCGTAAAGGTTTCCGGCCTGGTCAAAGATGATCCCCGCGCTGGGATTGGCGCCGTCCGTACCATTCTGAAAGCTGTAAAGAACCGTCTCTTTCCAACCATTGGAAGGCGATAGCTCATAGACGACGCCACAACCGCCGGTGCAAGTGGAGCTGCCGCCCGCTGGAGTCGTTCCGTAAATATTTCCCGCCTGGTCGAACGCCAGGTCGCCCCAGTCTGGGATGGCGCCATCACTGCCCCCAGTGAAGGAATGCAGCACCGTCTCCGTCCACGGGCAAAGTGTAGCTTTGCAAACGGTGGGGGGCGGTTGCAGCCGGAAAACCACGCCGTAACCGTACGCGCCTCCACTGGGCGTTGTTCCGTAGAGGTTGCCATCCGGGCCAAGGATTACCCTGTCCAGCGGATATTGCCCGTCCGGGCCGCTGAAGGCGTAAAGAACGGAGAAAATCCAGCCGGAGGCTTTGCGCTCGAGCTCGAAGACGGTTCCACAGCCGGCACCGTCACAGTCATTGAAGTTTCCTCCCTGCGAGGCCGTGCCGTAGAGGTTTCCGGCGCGGTCCATGCTCAGGCCGGCAGCCGGATAATCCCCGTCCGGCCCGGTGAACTTGTGCAACGCGGTGTACGTTTGGGCTTGCGCTTCGCTGACGGCAACGATCATCAAGAATGCAATTGCCATTGCCGCGGCCATGCACCGACGCAGTCCCCTGATTTCAATCCTGTTTTGCTCTGAGCCCGCCATCGCCATGGGTCCTCCTTCGCGAGCCAGCGGAAAGGCAACTGCGTCGCCGGGCTCGACCTGCGATTAAAGGTCACTGAGACTCCCTTTTCTCACTCCCTGAGCAGCCCGTCAAATTAATTAAACCTTACGGTCTAACTCATTGTGACAAAAGCCGATGCAACTCAGCCAGCAACTCCGATTTGAGACTTGGGCCTGAAGAGACAGTGTCGCGAATGGGGTCGTTACCAGACCGTCTTCAGCAGTGGACAATCCAGCATCCGCCGATCGGCGGTGACCAGCGGCAGGCCTTCAGCGCGAGCCGTCGCGGCAATGATGCGGTCCATCGGATCGGCGGAAAAATTCGGCGGAAAATATGCTGTCAGCGCCGCGACTTCAATGTTGATCGGCAGCACCGTAATGTCTTCCACGAAGCGGCTCAGGCTGCTTTCAATCGAGCCCGAGCCTCGGACTCTTCCCCGATTCAACAGTCCAGCCAGTTCGACTAAGCTGGCGACTGACACAGCTATTTGGCGGGTCGCTCGAGAACGCCTGATGGCAGACTCTGCGGCGCGAGATAGCCGTCGTGGCTCATCCTGAAGCCATATCAGGACATGTGTGTCGAGCAGGATCATTTCAACATGTCCCAGTCTTCTTCTGGGAAGATTGGCTTAATCAGGTCGTCTGGATCGCCGACGATTTCGACAATTCCTTTCAGCCTCCCGAACAACGAATCCACGTTCTTCTCTTCAAAGGGAATCAGTTTCCCCACAGGCACGCCCCGTTTTGTAATGACGACTCCCTGCCCCGTCCCGTTCACTTCGTCGAGGATGGCGAGGCACTTGGCCTTGAACTCACCGGCGGCAATCCGCCTTTCCTTGCCGGCATAGCTCGCCGGCCATTTGTTCTTCAATGGAGCAGCCTTCTTACTACGATGAACCGTGAGGATAGCCATTATGGTCACCTCCAGATGACCATGGTCATTTTAACATGGTCATCTGGCATCCTTCGACTTTACCACCCTCCGCCCTTCAATCCTGTACTTCCCCTCCAGCACGATTCTGATTCCCTCGGAATACGCAATGTGCTCCTGCTCCAGGATGCGCGCGGCCAGCGTGTGTTCGTCGTCCGTATCGAGTGCCGGCACAACTTTCTGCACCAGGATGGCGCCGTGATCGAGGTTCTCGTCAACGAAGTGTACGGTGCATCCGGAGACCTTTACGCCGTAGTCGAAGGCCTGCTTCTGCGCGTCAAGTCCAGGAAACGCCGGCAACAGCCCCGGATGTATGTTGAGGATGCGATTGGGAAACTGCTGCACGAACCACGGCGACAGCAGGCGCATGTACCCGGCCAGGCAAACCAAATCGACCTCGTGCTCGCGCAAGACCGCGACCACCTGGCGGTCATGATCCTCGCGCGCCACGCCTTTCGACGGAATGACCAGCGCGTTCAGCCCGCGCCGCCGCGCCGACTCGACACCTAACGCGTCAGCCCGGTTGGAAACGACAACCGCGATCTTCGCCTCGAGTTTGCCCGACGCGACATTATCGGCGATGGCCTCGAAGTTCGACCCCCGCCCGGAAAGAAGTATGCCAAGGTTCTTCATAGTGACATGCGAATGATAAAGCGAAGCGGCGCCGTTGTCAGTGCGGTGGGGGCCGCCATCAATTTTCTCCTCATCAGGCTGGGATTTCGCTTTGTCATTCTTTTCGCTGTGTCATCCTGAGCGGAGTCGACGCCGACTTTGCGTCGCCGGAGTCGAAGGACCCCTACGTCAGCCAGATATTTTCAGGTAGAGGGATTCTTCGACCAGCGTTCGCAACGGCGCCGAACGCTCGCTCCGAATAATTTCCGCGGTGTCACTGCTGCCCCTGCACCAGCGCATGGGTCACGGCATGTACCGACAAGGCAATTCGATTGGCGACTCCCACTTTGCGCAGAAGCTGGGCAATGTGTGCCTTCACCGTGCGTTCAATGATGCCCAACTCGTCGGCAATTTCGCGGTTCGAGCGGCCCGCCACCAGCAGCTTCAGCACCTGGCGTTCGCGGACGCTGATCCTGCTTTCGGGGCGGGACTGGACCCGCCGCGGGGAAATGGTGGCGCGCTCAATAAACAATGCCAGGATGCGTCGCGGCAGCCATACCGAGCCCAGGTGAACCTCGCGCAGGGCCTTCTTGAATTCATGGGCCGGCGCCTCTTCGGAAACGAAGCCCTTGGCTCCCGACGAGACGGCCCGCAGGATGTCCTCGTCGCGCTTGCCCGGGCCGGTCACGATGATGCGAATGTTGGGACGCACAGCCTTCAGTGCGGACATCGCCGCATAGAAAACTGCGCCGCGATCGACCGTCATCAGCACAACGTCGTCGCCCGGGCTGCGCAGCACCGAGTTGATGGTTGCGGCGTGCACTTGTATGTCGGGATCGGAAGAGAAGATTTCGCGCAGTCCCAGGTAGCGTACGGGGTCACTTTCCACAACCGCCACGCGAATGGTATTGCGAGACACTGGTGTCATAAGATCGCCCCGATGTCTTGCTTACCGGTAATTATATAGCACTTTTTTCCGAACAATAACCTGGCATCAAGGTGGTCGTCGCAGATCGATAGTCGTTCGCTCCCTGCTTTCCGCATCCGGAAGCAAGACAGGCACGCGACAAGCCCTCTAACAACCCCCGCCGGTCGTCACCATCGCTGTGCGACGATCTGATGGATCAGCTTCGGCTCCTGGTAGCCTTTCGGCTTCTGGCGCGGCGGCAGCTTCGGCGGAGTGTAGGGAACTTCCTCGTAGGGTATCCGGCTCAGCAGGTCGGCAATGCAGTTCAGCCGCGCCCGCTTTTTGTCATTGGAGGGAACGATGTACCACGGAGCCATAGCTGTGTCCGTTGCGGCCAGCATGGCGTCACGTGCCCGCGAGTAGTCGTACCAGCGGCGATGCGACTCCAAGTCCATCGGGCTCAGCTTCCAGCGCTTCGACGGATCCTTGATGCGCAACTGGAAGCGCCGGTGCTGCTCTTCTTCCGAGACATCCAGCCAATACTTCAGTAGGATGATGCCGTTGTAGGCCAGCGTGGCTTCAAATTGCGGACAGCCCTGCAGAAAGTTGTGATACTCCTTCTTGGTGCAGAAGCCCATCACGTGCTCCACGCCGGCGCGGTTATACCAGCTGCGGTCGAAGATGACGACCTCGCCCCCGGCTGGAAGATGCTCGATGTAGCGCTGCCAGTACAGCTGCGTCTTCTGGCGATCCGTGGGAGCGGGGAGTGCGACCAGCCGGAAGACGCGTGGGCTCACTCGCTCCAGGATGCGCTTGATGACGCCGCCCTTTCCCGCCGCGTCGCGGCCCTCGAAGATGACGACGATGCGCGCGCCCGTCGCCTTCGCCCATCCCTGCATCTTCACCAGCTCCACCTGCAGCCTGAACAGCTCGCGCTCGTATTCTTTCTTGTCGAGCGGTGGAGGCGACGCGCTATTCTTGGCGGGAGTTTCTACCGCGGACTGCTTGGCATGCTTCTTCCCGGAGTTCTTGCCCATAAGCCCTCCCTGTACGAGTCGACTTGTCTTCTGAAGACGAGCATGATTCTACGCCGCCAGGGCAAGCCAAAGCTGTGCCGACGCGTGTCGCGAAGTTCCGTGAAATCACCAGGGCCTGTGACACGATGAGCACGCGCGGTGCAGAATAGTCGTAGGCCGAATGCGCCAGGAGCTTTCATGGTCCCCAATTTTTCCCGCTGCCTCGGATTGCGAATGGATTTGATTCTTGGCTGCCTCTGTCTCACGGCGTCCGCCGCGCTGGCCCAGTCGCAGACCACTCCATTGCAGACGGAGCCGGTCAACGAGCCGCGTTCCGCCCAGCATGAACCCAGCGGTCCACCCATCGCCAAGGGCGCTGCGGCCATCACGCAACAGGAAGCGAAATGTTCCACGCGGCTCATCGTCAGCGCCGACGCCCTGTTTAAGCCCGGCCGCTGGACGTTGAATCCCGATGGAGCGGAAACCATGAGCGCGCTGGCTCCGCTGGTCGTGAAGGCCGGCAAGCATCCGGTGCGGATCGAAGCCTACGTCGCCTCTGCCGCTCCTGAGCACCAGAACCAAGTCGTGGCCCAGCGGCGCGCCATCACCGTCCGCGGCTGGCTGAGAAACAGTGGCTACGTTCCGGTGGACACTCCCGTCGAGGGCTTCGGCAAACAGCTCGAGGACCCATCCATTCCAAACGCTGCGAAAACCGCCGACAATTCCGAAAGTCCCGACGGTGCGCCGAAGGATCAGCGGGTGGAGGTTGTTTTCGACACCTGCCACTAGTCGATCTGCTGTTCGGGAACGTGTGCCGAAAATGCCGCCTCCATTCAGCCGGCGATTTTGCCCATCGAAGCTCCATCCGCGCCATTCGCTGCACACCCGCTTCACTCACCGGGGTGAGTTACCGCACAGCGCCCCAACACTCCACTACGCGACAATTCTTCCCAGCGAAGAGCGCGGCGGTGTGCCTGTCATAACCCGTTTCCTATAACACTATCTATCCGCCGCCGCGCCTACTCCACTCCCAGAGGTGAGCAGAAACGTGAGCACCCAGACTGTTTCTACGGACGTCAATCTGCCATTGCCGGCCGACACAGAACTACCGCCTGCGTCAGTCCAGAAGCGGCCCGGGCTGCGAATTCTGCAACCGGAAGTGACCTACACCGGCGCGCCCATCAAGCCGCTGCAAAAGGGCTTGCCCAAGCAGACCGAGTCGCTCTGCCCGGAATGCACCAAGGTAATCGCGGCCGATATCTTCGCCGACGGCGGCAAAGTCGTGATGGAGAAAAGCTGTCCCGATCACGGGCACTTTCGCGACATCGTCTTCAGCGACGTCGAGCTCTACCTCAAGATGGAGGAGTGGAACTTTGGCGACAATCTGGGATTGTCGAATCCCCAGGTCGAGGGCGGCAAAACCTGTCCGGACGACTGCGGGCTGTGCAGCATGCACACCTCGCACACCGCGCTGGCCAATGTCGACCTGACGAACCGCTGCAATCTCACTTGCCCGGTGTGCTTCGCGAACGCCAACGTTGCCGGCTATATTTACGAGCCCTCGCTCGAACAGGTCCGCACGATGCTGGCCACACTGCGCGGCGAGCGGCCCGTTGATGGTCGCGTCGTGCAATTCTCCGGGGGCGAACCCACCATCCATCCGCAATTCTTTGAGATCCTCTCGATGGCCCGCGAGATGGGCTTCACCCACATTCAAGCCGCCACCAACGGCATCGAACTGGCGAACATCGAGTTCGCTCGCAAGGCGAAAGCTGCCGGGCTGGCAACGCTCTATCTCCAGTTCGACGGTGTCACCGATGACATCTATCGTCGCGTGCGCGGGCAGGCGCTGCTCGACATCAAGATGCAGGTCATCGAGAACTGCCGCGCCACCGGCATGAAGATCGTCTTTGTGCCGACGATCGTGAAAGGACTGAACGATCATCAGGTCGGCGACATCGTGCGCGTGGCCATCGAGAACGTCGATACCGTCTCCGGCATCAGCTTTCAGCCTGTCGCCTTCACGGGACGCATCGCCAAGCACGAACTGCTGGCCAAGCGCTTCACCTTGTCCGATCTCGCGCGCTGTGTCAGCGAGCAGACCGGCATCACCGACCCGCGCGCCGACTGGTTTCCGCTGGCCTGCGTCACGCCTTTCTCCAAGCTGACGGCGGCGCTGCGCGGCACTGGCGTGCCCACCATCTCATCGCACCCGCACTGCTCGCTCGGCACCTACTTCTTTGTCGACGAGAAGTCGAAGCAGGCCGTGCCCATCACCCGCTTCGTCGATGTGCCCAACATGCTACAGGACATGGAAGAGCTGTCGCGCTCGGCGGGCAAAGCGCGCTTCAAGCTCTACAGCAAGGTCAAAACCTGGAATTCGCTGAAGAGGCACTTCAAGCCGAAGTTCGCGCCACCGGGACTGACCTTCACCAAATTCCTGCAGACGCTGCAAGGCATGACCAACAAGAAGCTGGGCCGCGACGGCAAGGACGGTACCTTCACCTATCGCACGCTGCTGGTTGCCGGCATGCACTTTCAGGATGCCTACAACTACGACATCGAGCGCGTAAAGCGCTGCGTGATCCACTACGCCACGCCCGACGGTAAGCTGTATCCGTTCTGCACCTACAACTCCGGCCCCTGCTACCGCGAAAAGATCGAGCGCCAGTTCTCGACGCCGTTGGAGAGGAAGCAATTAGCAGCTAGCAATTAGCATGGCGTCCCAAGAGTTCGTGGATAAAACTCCACGCTGTATTGAAAGGGTACGGCTTCACAGACCGCTGAAAAAGTCGATCTCGGCGAGTTTTGAAGGGGCGCAGCTTTAGGTGCGAGGAGGCCTTCAGGCCGACGAGGGATCTGCTTTTGAGTTTTTCAGCAGCCTGTTTAGCCGTGCCGCAACGGATCGTCAAGGAACCCGCGCTTGAGCCCCTGAGGGATGCTGCATTTTGCAAGGGCTAAAGCCCTTGTCTTTTTAATACTCCCGTTCGGCACGACTGAAGGTCTTGCCCTGATACAAACCGGGGACGAACTGCAACGGCCTCATTCTGGTTCTTACGCGGCGGGCTTGCGGCGTGCCTTGGCCTTCTTCGCTCCTACTGCCTTTACTTCCGATTCCCGCTGCGCTGCCTCGACGCGTTGCGGCGGCTTCTTCGGCAACTGCGCCAGGCTCTCCTTCAGCGCCGCCATCAGGTCCACCACCGGAGCCAGCTTCTTCGGCTTCTCGATCGGCGTAACCTCTTCGCCTTCCAGCCGGGCCTTGATCAGCGTCTTCAGGTTCTCCTCGAAGCTGTCGTGAAATTTTTCCGGCTCGAAGTCCCCAGCCAGCGCTTCAATGAGCTGGTGCGCCACTTTCACCTCGGCGTCCTTTAGCTCGACGTCAGGCCGGCCAAACCCCTCCAGGTCCTTGACCTCGTCCTTGTAGTACATGGTGTGCAGCATCATGCCGCCCTTGTAGGGACGCAGAAACACGGTGTACTCGCGGTTATGCATCGTGAGCTTGGCGATGGCGACGTACTTGGTCTCTTCCAGAGCCTTGCACAGCAGCGCATAGGGACGGCGACCAGCCTCCTCCGGCGTCACAAAGTACGATGACTCGAAGTAGATGGGATCGACATCGTCCGCCTTCACGAATTCCAGTATCTCCATGGCCTTCGCGGTCTTGGGCTCGATCTTCTTGATCTCTTCGGGCTCGATGATGACGTACTCGCCCTTGCGGTACTCATAGCCCTTCACGATCTCGCTGCGCTCCACCACCCGCTCGTCGTGCGGACACCAGAGCTGCTGCTTGATGCGCGTGTTGTCGTCGCGGTGTAGCATGTGGAACGAGATGTGGTTACCGCGCGCGCCGGAGAACAGCCGCACCGGCATGGAGATCAATCCAAATGTCAGGTATCCAGACCACACAGAAGATGCCATAAAGTTGTCCTTTTTCTGGCCAGCGTCCTCAACCCCATTTCCCGCCAAACAGCCAAGAATGGGTTCCCAGCCCTGTGGAAAAGTGGGGCACAATATCATCCGGCGCTGCGCTAAGCTTCGTCAAGAGCTATTCGTCCCATCGGCGGGGGAACCAAACTGCTTACTGCCCGCATAAGTGGAACCGTCGCCGGCTGGCCGGTGTCGCTTGCCGCAGCGTGCCGTCACCTTTCCCCGCGCTCATGCGATACTGAGCTTCGCGTGACAAGTCTCATCCATGCCAGGGGTTTGCCTGCCGCGGTTCTGGCCATCGGATTCGCCCTGCTGGCCCGCGTCATGGGCGCGGTCACGGACGGCGGCGCCATGGCGGGCGTGCTGGCGGCCTTCGTCCTGATGCTGGCGGGCGGATTTGCCGGATTCAGTCCCCTGCTGACCCTGTTCCTACTGACCATGATCTCCACCCGCTGGGGCTACGCTCGCAAGCAGCGGCTGGGTGTGGCCGAACGCAGACGCGGCCGGCGGGCGTCGCAGGTGATCGCCAACCTGGCAGCCGCGACTGCCTGTGCGCTGGCCGTGATCTGGTTTCCGGAGATGAGTGACCTGCTCCTCGTCGGCTCGATGGCCGCGCTGGCCGAGGCTGCCGCCGATACGGTTTCCAGCGAAGTAGGCCAGGCCACGTCGCGCGGAGCTTACATGATCACTGACTTCCGCGACGTGCCCATCGGAACCAACGGCGCGATTAGTGTGGAAGGCACGATCAGCGGATGCGTTGCCGCCTGCATNNGACAGCATCCTGGGCGCGACCTGGGAAAATCGCGGCAAGATCGGCAACGATACCGTGAACTTCGTCAGCACCGTGTTCGCCGCCGACGTCGCCCTGATAGTGATGATCATCGTGGCACGGTTCGGCGGCCAGTCACGCTAGTTTTGGGGAGCCGCTCCGCTGGTGCTGCGACCCGGCTTTGCTTTAACCGGTCTTGCCTTGGCAGCAGGACTTGCTACCCAATCCGAAAGGGACAGCCACTGCGAACAAGTGCTGCCTGACTGCTGCGCGCACACCTCAAAGTTGTACACCGGATGGATCTCCCAACCTGACATCCGGCTCGGATTGTCGCTGGCTGAGAAGCCCTGCTCGCCGCAAATTTTGTGGTCCGCGTCATACATAAGCTGACCCGATACCCGCACCAGCGTGCTGTGGCCAATCTTCTGCAGATAGGTTACGTTCCAGCTCGCCGGCCGGTAATGCGGCACCATCTCCGCGCTGTTGCTCAGGCATTGGTTGGTAACTCCCGGCTGCGGGGCCAGGGCAATATGGATGTCGTTGGAAGCTTCGTCGTCTTTTACTTCGCAATTCACGCTCTCACCGCTGGTGAGGTCCGCATAGTGGGCCTCCACCACGTAGCCGACAAACTGCACCGCCGTACCTTCACCCAGACTCACAAAGCCCGCCCGGCTAGTCGGCATATTTTCCTGGTCCCATTGCAGGTATCCCGGAAGCGCTGCGACCTTGGCCTGTTTGCTCAGCAAGTCTTGCTGCGTAATCGTCTGATAGGTCGTACCCGCGCAGAAGTTGTTCTTGGTCTGGTTCTGCAGCGCCGAGCCACCTTTGCCGGTGCCGGTAAGCCCGCACGAACTGTCAATCGGGTGCTGTACTTCAATTGTCTGGAATGGATGGCAAGTCATAGGGAACTTGTCTTGCCCGGGCGCAAGCGTGCAAAGCACGATCGTGATTGCCACAAGCCATTGCAACCTCATAAACCCTCCTCAGCGCAAGGCCCCTGGTTTGGCCTGGATCGGTCGCGGTAAGCATACCAGTTAGCTAAGACCCCGGAGCACAATTCGTCCGACCACACCTTAGTAAGAATCTTATTAAGGAGGGTCTGCTTAAGTTGGATTTTGAAGAGGCGGCCTTCAGGATTTCCTGAGTCACAGCGAAGTTCCGGGCGGATAACTCTTTCCAGTAGTTCCTTGCTCGCAGATGCTGGCGACGCGCGGCCCTCGCGAGCGGTGTGTTAGAACTGAGGAACCGCGTTCGCATCTCGCTGTGCGCTTCCCATGAAGCAACCAATTCGCATTATCGGCGCCGGACTCGCCGGCTCGGAAGCAGCCTGGCAATGCGCTCGCCGCAGTGTCGCCGTTCGGTTGTTCGAGATGCGGCCGCTGCGTTCCACTCCGGCCCATCAGACTGCCAACTTCGCCGAACTCGTCTGCTCCAACTCGCTCAAGTCCGACACCGAGAACACCGCGCCCTGGCTGCTGAAAGAGGAGATGCGGCGTGCCGGATCGCTGTTGATGGAGATCGCGCAGCGAACCGCCGTTCCCGCCGGTCACGCGCTCGCCGTCGACCGCGAAAAGTTTGCCGCAGCGGTCACGGCGGCGATCGAACGCGAGCCGCTAATTCAGGTCGTTCGCGAGGAAGCAACTGCCATCGACGAAGCTGGCGCGATCACCGTCATTGCCACCGGGCCTCTTACCTCCGACGCGCTCGCCCGCGAGATCCTGCGCCTAAGCGGGACCGAGCAGCTTTACTTCTACGATTCCATCAGTCCCATTGTTGAAGCCGACTCCATCGACATGTCGCGGGTGTACATGGCGGCGCGTTACGACAAAGGCAGCGCCGACTACATCAACTGCCCGATGAACAGGGAGGAATACGACCGATTTCTGGATGCGCTGCTGGAAGCGCAAGCGGTGGAGGAAAAGGAATGGGAAAAACTGAACTACTTCGAGAGCTGCCTGCCAGTGGAAGAGATTGCGCGCCGCGGCCGTGACACCTTGCGCTTCGGGCCGATGAAGCCGGTGGGACTGCGCGATCCGCGTACCGGGCAGATGCCCTACGCTGTGGTACAACTACGCCAGGAGAACCTTCGGGCCGACTCCTACAATGTGGTAGGTTTCCAGAACCACCTGAAATTCGGCGAACAGGCCCGCATCCTGCGCCTGATCCCCGGCCTGGAAAACGCGAAGTTCCTGCGCTACGGTCAAATCCACCGCAACACCTACATCAACGGACCTGCGCTGCTGCGCGAGACCTTGCAGATGAAGGAACATCCCAACGTACTCGTCGCCGGACAGATTTCCGGCGTGGAAGGCTATGTTGAATCGATCGCGACCGGCCTGCTGGCGGGCATGCACGCAGCCGCTCTGGCCCTGGATGCCGAACCCGTGCCGCCGCCGCGCGCCACCGCGTTCGGCGCACTGGTGAACTACATCTGCCACGCCGACGCAAAGAACTTTCAGCCAGCCAATATCACGTTCGATCTGCTACAGCCGTTGGACGAGGAAACGCGTCGCCGTGTCCGCGACAAAAAGCAGCGCCATGCCATGGTGTGCCGGCGAGCTCTGGAAGAGCTGGCGATCTGGTTGGAGGCCGAGAAGAAAATCGCCGAAATTCAGCCGAAGGCTGACTGAAAGAACACCACAGACTCGTTTTCGGTCACTGTCAGGTCCCGAATCGCTCTCAGAAATTCGGCCTCTCCAGCGGCGGCTGCGACGCCAGGAAATCCTGCCGCATCCGCTGGACGTAGCTCTGGAGCAACTCCTGCACCCGCTTCGCATCGGGCGATTTCACAATCAGTCCCACGTGGTGTTTCTTGTCGTCCATTCGCCACACAATCTCCGGATCGTTGTAGGCTGAGGTGTCGGGATGTTCCTGCCGCGCCAGGGAAACCAGCAACCCGGCGAAATCCTTTCGCGGCGGCGGCGGCTGATAGGGCGCTTTGCCCCCGGCGATTTCCACCTTTGCCCATTCCGCCCACATGTTGATGCCGGTCGCGGTTTCTATCAGGTCGACAATGTGCGCTCCGCCCACGCGTGCCGCGGTCTCCAGGAAGTACAATTTGCCGTCGTCGCGGCCGCGGATGAATTCGCTGTGGGAAACTCCGCGCACCATCCCGAAAGCCTTCATCACCTTCCGGTTCATTTCGATCAGCGGCTGCGCTTCCTTCGAGTCCAGTCCCAATGTACTGGTGGTGAAGATGTCCCCCTGCTGCGAAACGTCCATCGGTGGCCGTCCGTAGCGGCTGGCGATGGAAAACAGCACTTCGCTTTCGTAAAAGATGGTGTCCACGTGATAGATATCGCCCGGCACGTACCGCTCCACCAGATAGAACGATTGCCGATCGCCCAACAGCTCCAGCGCCGCCCAGAGTTCATCGACACTGTGAATCTTCTTGATGCCGATGGAGCCGGCCATCGACCGCGGTTTCAGGACCCAGGGCGGCGGCACGCGATCCAGAAACTCGCGCAGCCGCGCATGGTTCAACACGTGGAGGAAGTCGGGCACCAGCAGTCCTCCGTCGCGCGCCTTGGCCCGCATCGCCAGCTTGTCGCGAAAGTAGCGCGCGGTGGTGTCGCCCATGCCGGGCACGCGCAGATGCTCGCGCAAGCTCGCGGCCGTCTCCACGTCGAAGTCGTCCAGCGCCACGATGCGGTCGATGGTCTCGCTGCGCGCCATGTAGCTGACGCCGAGTACCGCGTCTTCCAGCTTCCACTGCTTCTGCACATCGGGCATGTAGAAGATTTCGTCAATGCTCTCCCGCGGCCACGCTTCATCCTTCAGGCTGTGCGAGGTGAGCAGCAGCGTGCGGCAGCCCTGCCGCCGGCACTCCCGGATGAACTCAATGCCTTTGTAGTAGCTGGCCAGGCACAGCACCGTGAGCGGCCTGTTCGTCAATGCCGGAGATGTGGTTGAGGACGACATACCTTGCCTCCCGGGGATTGCAGCTTGCGCGAAGGCTTTCGCCTCCGCGGCAACACTATAGCAGGCGGATGCGCACTTCCACGCTCACGCGCCGTTCTTCCCGCCCCGGCCTGGCGGCAGGTGCCACGGACTCCCCGCTATTGACACCGTCCCTCCCCGGAGCTATAAGCAAATTGTCTGGCAATTGGGAAGCGCGGTTAAATCCGCCACTGCCCCGCAACTGTGAGCGCGGAGGTCCGACCAGCAGGCCACTGGAGCGAAAGGCTCTGGGAAGGCGGTCGAAGGCCGATGAGGCGCAAGTCAGGATTCCGGCCAGACGCTTACCTATTGTCCGAGTTGGCCTCGATGGGAGGGCCAGTCGGCGTCTTGACGACCTGCTCGCGGGGTCATCTGGAAGATTTGTAGCACGAGGTTCCCGTCCGATACGTACTTGTGCGCGGGATGAAGCATGTTTGAGCAATCGGGCCGGAGAGTCGTTTTCCCTCTCGGGAGCGTTCGGATTTACCGGCAGACAACGGCAGTGGCGCGATGAAGAAACTCTGGCGCTCGCTGCCGCTGCTGTTGCTCTTGACCTCGTACGCGTGGGCCGTGCGCCTGGAGCGCGACGAAATCGGACGCGAGGTTGCCGTTCCCGATCGCGCGCATCGCGTGGTATCTCTGGCGCCCAGTCTCACCAACACGGTTTACGCGCTCGGGGCTGCCAGCGATCTGGTTGGGATTACTGACTACACCGACTATCCTCGGGAAGCCGCCCGCCAGAAGCCGAGCGTTGGTGCCGTGGTCAATCCGTCGCTGGAGAGAATTGTGGCGCTGCATCCCGACCTGGTGCTGGCGCTGCCGGAATTCAACGGCGCCGACAGCATTCAGGGACTCCAGCGCCTGGGCATTCCAGTATTTCTGTTCAACACCGGCAACATCGCCAGTATCTATCACGGCATTGAGGCCGTCGGCCGTGCCATGGGAAGGGAGCTCGAGGCCGCCGCGCTGGTCGCGGACCTGCGCTCGCGGGAAGCTAAAGTACGGGCGCAATCGGCGGGCAAGGACAAGCCCTCGGTGCTGCTGGTCCTGTCGATCGACCCGCTGATCACCGCCGGGCAAAACGCCTTCATCACCGAGATGATTGCGGCGGCCGGCGCGCGTTCGGTGACCGACGACGTGAAGCAGGACTGGCTGCAAATGAATGTGGAGGCAGTCCTGCCCCGCAAGCCGGATTACATCCTGCTGATGAAAGGCGGCCCGGTCAGCCTGAAAGATCTGCAACAACACGCTGGATGGAGTTCGCTGGAAGCGGTGCGTCACGGACGAGTGCTTGTGATCGACGATCGCATCCAGATCCCGGCGCCGGTCGCGTTTGATGGACTGGAGGATTTGGCCCGGCAGATACAGGCCGTGCAGTCTCACTGAGATCGCATGGAAAACCACAACCCAATCATCGGATGTACGAGAAGCGCGGTGAAACTCCGCCACTGCCCCGCAACTGTGATGGACAACCAACCAACTGTCGAGTAACCACTGCGCAAGCGGGAAGGTGACAGTTGGGTCCTGAGTCAGGAGACCGGTCCGGTGAGACACGCACAACACTTCCGAGGGGGAGTTTATGCAGCGCATTTGCACTCTACTTTTCTTGTTCCTGACTTCGTCCTTGGCATGGTCTGCTGAGCCGACAATCTCCGGCACGGTTGCCGATTCGCTGGGCGCCGTTATTGCCGGGGCCACCGTGACCCTCATCGAAAACGGCAAAGACACAGCAATCACTACCACCGGTGCTGCGGGAAAATTCCACTTCAGCATTGACCATGCCGGCCGCTATTCCGTACGGGCGGAAGCCAGGACGTTTGCGGCTTCCAGCAGCGAACAAGTCTTTGCCGCGCCTGGACACAACATCAGCGTCAGTCTCACGCTTTCACCGTCGGCAGTTGCGCAGGACATCGTCGTAACCGCCACGGGCATACCTACACCGGAAGCCCAGATGGGAACGTCCGTCAGCGTGATCGACGGCACCGGTTTGTCAACGAGAATCAATGTCGACCAACCACTTCAGGATCAACTGGGCGCGCAGGTTGTGCAGGAGGGCCAGATGGGCGGAGTGACCTCACTCTTCGTTCGTGGAGGCCCAAGCGACGCGAATAAAGTCCTGCTGGATGGAATTCCCATCAACGACATCGGCGGCTACGTCGACTTCTCCTATCTCCAGGCCGACGGTTTTGACCGGGTGGAGTTTCAGCGCGGCCCGAACAGCGCGTTGTACGGATCCGATGCAATGGCCAGTGTGGTCAGCATGACTATGCAACATGGCGACACTCCCTTGCCGCTGTTCACCTTCGCCTCCGATGGCGGGACCTTCGGCACCTATCACGAGAATGGCAGCGTTGGAGGCTATTGGAAACGGCTGGACTATTTCGCCGACTATTCGGGCTACGGCACGCAGAACAGCACTCCCGACAGCCAGTTTCACCGTGATGCCTACCTGGCCAATCTCGGGTTTCAAATCACGCCGAACACCAGCTTGCGGGCGACTGCGGAACGAGTAGTAGCCGGATACAACTCGGCCAACGCGATTGCTGCATATGGCATTCCTGACGATGCATCCAGCAACCAGCAAAACCTGATCTTCGGCGCAACCTTGGACAATCACGCCACCTCGCGCTGGCACAACCTGTTGAGTTATGGCGGCCTGCGACTGCGCTCCCAGTTCAACGACTGGGCGCCTACCGGAATTCCTTACCCTGCGGACGGCGTTTACCTGGGAGCTCCCGTCAACCAGCAAGGCGCCAATGGATTCGTCATTACTCCGGCGGCCGTCGCGCAAGCCGAGCCCTTCCTGGCAGCGCCTGGACAGGCCATCTTCCAGTACGCCGGAGTCTACCCGCAGCTGTCGTCGTACCTGACCAACACCAACACCGTCTATGCGCAAACCGACTACCGGGTTAACGAGAAGCTCACCGCGCTGTTTGGCTTTCGTTATACCAACGAAACCGGCTTCACCTACAACGGCTTTACTGGCAAGGAGTCCACCGATCGCAACAACTTCAGCTACCTGATGGAGATCCAGGGCGGGTTATGGAGCCGGCTGTTTTACACCCTGGGCGGAGGCATCGAGAACAACGCCGTATTCGGCGTGGCTGGAACGCCGCGCGTCTCGCTGGCCTACTACCCTGTGCGGCCCGGCGGCAGCGGCATCTTCAGCGGAACGCGGGTGACTTTCAACTTCGCGAAAGGTATTAAAGAGCCCAGCATCTACTACCAGAACAACTCGCTCTATGGGCTGCTGAGCAACACGTCAATCGTTCCCAATGGTCCGCAATTGATCGAGCAGTATCACATTCATCCCTTCCTCGCCGAGCAGTCGCGCACCTATGACGGCGGAGTGCAGCAGCAATTGTTCGACGGCAGGGCGCGTTTTTCCGCAGTCTATTTTCATAACGAGTTCACCAACCAGGCTGAATACGTCAGCTCCAACTATCTGGTCGAGTTGGGCGTGCCCCCGCAGGTGGCCGAGGCGACCGGCATCTACGGGGCGGCAGTCAACACGCTCAACTATCGCGCGCAAGGCGTGGAAGTGGGCTTCCAGTACAAGGTAAACCGGGCCGTCAGCCTGCGCGGTGGCTGGACCTATACCGATGCCGTGGTACAGCAATCGTTCGCCAGCAGCGCGCTGCAACCGGCCATCAATCCGCTGTTTCCCAGCATTCCGATTGGGGCCTTCTCGCCGCTGGTCGGAGCGCGCCCGTTTCGCATTGCGCCCAATACCGGCTACGCGGGCGTCGATTGGACCTATCGCAAGATGTTTGTCTCCGCCATGGGGACTTTCGTCTCGCGCCGCGACGACAGTACATTCCTGACCGACACTGACTTCGGAAACACGCTGCTGCTGCCCAATCGCAATCTCGACTCCAGCTATCAGAACATCCAGATCTATGGCAGCTACCAAGTCAAGAAGTACCTCAGCCTCTACACTTCGTTGTCTAATATTCTGAATCAGCATTACCAGGAGGTGTATGGATATCCGGCGCTTCCATTCACCATTCGGGCTGGCATCAAGCTGACTTTCGGAGGGGAATCGTGGAAGCTGAATTGAGAGCGCCGGAGAAGCAGAGCGCAACGGTGGAGCGCCCGCTACATCTGGCGCTCGGACCACCAACCGTACTCGCAGCAACTGGAGGTCAAGCCAGACTGGACAAGCGAATTTCCGCCCGCAAGCTCAATCTGCTGCTGCTGGTTTCGCTGGCGATGGCGATCGTTGTCGCCACCGCCTTGGGAGCGGTTCGCCTGCCCATCTCTGAAGTGCTCCGCGCGTTCCTGCACCCGTTGCGGGCCGGCGAAGCGGGCGAGATCATTTTCCAGCTGCGTCTTCCCCGGGTGCTTGCGGCGGCGCTGGTGGGAGCGGCGTTGTCAGCCACCGGCGTGCTGTTTCAAGGTTTGTTCCGCAACCCGCTGGCCGATCCGTTCGTACTGGGCACATCGGGCGGCGCGGCGCTGGGCGGCGCGTTCGGCATTTTCCTCATCCCTTCGCTATCCTTCGCCGGCTTTGGCGCCACTGCGGTGCTGGCATTCTGTGGCTCGGTGCTGACCATGGTCCTGGTGTGGTATCTGGCGCGCGCCAGCGGCCGCTTCGCCATGGAAACCTTGCTGCTTGCCGGCTTCGCCATCGGCACCATGTTGAACGCCGCAACCGTCGTCTTCGAGATGCGCGAGGAGGCTTCCAACTCCGGCCTGCGGGTGCTGGCGGCATGGCTGCACGGACAGCTCGGCATTCCGACCTGGAGCCAGGTTGCGCTGCTCGCACCTCTCGTAATCATCGCTCTTGTGCTCGGCTTGCCGGTAGCAGGGCGGTTGAACACGCTGGCGCTGGGCGAGGAATACGCAGCGCAACTCGGGGTCAGCGTTGTCAGAGTGCGCGTTGCCACGGTGGTCCTGGGATCCCTGCTGACTGCGGCGGCAGTATCGCTGGGCGGCCTCATCGGGTTCGTGGGACTGCTGGTGCCGCACTTTCTTCGCATCCTGATTGGCCCCAACCATGTCCGGCTCCTGCTTCCTGCTGCATTGGGCGGCGCTACGTTCCTCATCCTGGCTGACACCTTTGCCCGAACCGCGTTCGCTCCCACCGAAATCCCGGTGGGCGTGTTCACGGCGTTCCTGGGCGGGCCGGCATTTCTCTATCTCCTGAATCATCGATCGCGGGAGTCACGCCAATGACTTCCACCATTCTGGAATTCCGCAATGTCTCGTTCTCGTACGGCCCGCGTCTTTTGCTGGACCGCATGTCTCTCAGTATCGAGACGCAGGAAATGGTCGCGCTGGTCGGCCCGAATGGTGTCGGCAAGACCACGATGCTGAAGCTGGTCGCGGGCTTGCTGCCGCCGGCTTCGGGTGAAATCCTGCTGCAAGGCAAGCCGCTGACCGCC
This sequence comes from Acidobacteriaceae bacterium, assembly GCA_003135315.1. GTDB lineage: Bacteria > Acidobacteriota > Terriglobia > Terriglobales > Acidobacteriaceae > Bog-257. The sequence goes on from PLBD01000588.1 coordinate 24,677, forward strand.
TGGCCGCGCCGTCATCTGCCGCGCACGGTCGCTCTGGTTCCTCAGGAGCTGGAGATTCCCTTCAACTTTCACGTGGAGGAAATCGTCGCTCAGGGCCGAGTGCCGCACCTCCCGCTGTTCGGCGGTCATACGCCCGCTGATCACCGCGCAGTCGAAAGCGCGATGGAAGCGGTCGACGTTGTGGGGCTGCGTCACCGCCCGTACTCCGAGCTGTCGGGCGGCGAGCGCCAGAGGGTGAAGATCGCAATCGGCCTGGCTCAGCAGCCGAAGCTCATGCTCCTCGACGAGCCAACCCAACACCTCGACGTCGGCCGACAGATCGAACTGATTGCCCTGCTGCGCCGGCTCAATCAGCGTGGCCTCACGATTGTCGCCGCCATACATGATTTGAATCTGGTGGCGGAAAACTTCGCGTCCATCATTATGCTCACGCCAGCGCCCGAATGGATTGCCGGACCAGCCGCGGAGGTCCTGCGTCCCGAGCTGCTGCAGCGTGCGTTCTCCGTCAGCCAGTCGGCCCTGGGGCGCTACTGTGTTTCGCCAGACTCCGACGGGATCACGCAGGTTCGGTGAAACTCGCCATACAATAGTCTGAACCCGATTTCCGATCCAGCATGTCTTCGCGCGGCATTTGCCGTGACAGGAAGGGACGAACGTTATGACCAGCATTGCCACCAAGAAGGGCGACGGCGGACAGACCAGCTTGACCGGCGGCCAGCGGGTTTCCAAGTCTTCGATTCGTGTGGAGGCCTATGGCACGGTCGATGAGTTGAACTCCGCCATGGGATTCGCGCGTTCCATCTGCGAAGACGCGAGTCTGCGCGACCGCACCCGGACGATTCAGCAGGAGCTGTTCAAGGTGGGCTCAGCGCTGGCGACACCTCCAGAGAATCGCAAGGGAAATCCTCCGCTGAACATCGCGATGATCGATGCTCTCACCGACCAGGTGCACGAGCTCGAAGCTATCGAGGGAATGCTCTCGGACTGGTCGATACCCGGCGAGCACGCGGCGGCCGCGGCTTACGATATCGCGCGGACCGTCTGCCGCAGGGCTGAGCGCTGCGTAGTGAGATTGATCGACTCGGGCGAGGTTGTGAACGACAATGTTCTGCCCTATCTCAATCGGCTTTCCGATCTGCTTTGGCTCTTCGGACGCAAGCTGGAACTCGATGCCGGCGTCAGCGGTTCGCTGCGAGACGCCAATCGCAAGAGCGGCCCGAGTTGGTCGCGGGCATGGTGACGGGCTAATTGCCCAGGCGGCAAGTGCGGGCCGTTGTAAGTCCGCTCGGCCTCAGGACGATGCGGTGGGAGTCGAAGGGCCGGCATCATCACTATCCCAGTTGATGCGGGCCGCGCTTGTGCGATCCAGGACCTGCGAGCCCCGGGTCCTGCCAAAGTAGGTCCACGCCCATTCCATGAAAGCCTCGATGCGGGCCTGGTTTGTGTCCAACAGGGAAGCATGCACCCCAAGCCAGGCTGCGAAGCCGATGACACCTTCCAGCTCGTGACGCTTCTTGCCCACCTCTGCCACCGCCGCGTTGCGGCCAATCATCGCCATGATGCCCTTGTCGAAGTATTGAAATGGCTTACGCGGCTGCCCCGCGATCTCTGCCGATATATTCTCCGCGCACCATTTCCCGCATTGCTGCGCGACCGAGGCGAGCTGCGGCAATGCCTGACCGTCGAAATCGACTATATTCGCGAAATCTCCCAGGGCGTAGACACCAGCAAAACCTGGCACGCTGAAATCCGGCTGGACCGCAATGCGACCGCCCCTTCCGCGCGGCAGTCCCACATTGTCAGATAGGCTTGCAGCCTTGAGCCCCCCGGCCCATACCGTGGTATGAGTGAGTATCTTTCTGCCGTCGGACAGCGAGACATGGCCGGGCCCCACTTCGCTTACCCCGACCCCAAGCAGCAACTGCACCCCACGTTCCTGAAGTTGCGTCGCTGCGTAAGCCTGAGATTCCTTGGAGAAGGCAGCTAACACTGCGTGACCGTGGTCCACCAGGTAGATCTTTGCCTGTTTGATCGCCAGGTCCTGATATTCCGGCGGCAGCGCCCCGTTGAGCATGTCTGTGAGCGCGCCGGCCATTTCCGTACCTGTGGGGCCACTTCCGACGATCACGAAGTTAAGTGCCCCTTTTTCGATGAGCCCAGGGTCGCGGTCGGCCGACTCGAAAACCGCCAGAATGCGAGAGCGCAGAACCTCCGCTTGTTTCAGCGAGTAAAGGGGGAAAGCATGCTTGTCCGCTCCCGGCGTGCCGAAAAAGTTCGGTTGCGAACCGGCTGCCAGTACCAGGAAATCGCCCTGGTAGGTCTCTCCCTGCACAGTCCGAACCGTGCGAGTCACAGGATCGATGGCAGTGGCTTCCACCATCTTGACATCGACATTGGGGTGGCGATCGAGGATCTTCCGCAGCATGAAGGCCACGTCACTCACGCCCAACTCAGCGGTAGCAACCTGGTAGAGCAAGGGCTGAAACTGGTGATAGTTATTGCGATCGAGCAGGGTCACTCGGATGTCCGGGTTCTCACCCAATTTGCGGGCGCAATTGACGCCCGCGAATCCGCCGCCAACGATCACCACGTGCTTCAAGGTCTGGACTCCTTTAATCGGAGGGAGTCAGAAGTATCTCACATGCTGCGTTATCGGGCGGCGAATTCATACAGACTTGGGATGATCAGCTTTGCAATCGATATCCCGCACGAGGCTGAAGCAACTTCGCCACCAGACCGGTCCATCCCGTCTGGTGCGAAGCGCCCACTCCGCGCCCTATGTCGCCATCGAAGTATTCGTAGAAGTTCACATAGTCACGAAAATGCGCGTCCTGTTGAAATTTGGGATAGAGCGCATTCACCGGGCGAAGACCCTTATCGTTCTTCAAGAATATCTGGCATAGTCGATTGCTGATTTGTTCCGCAACCTGATTAATGGTCACAAATTGACCGGAGCCAGTTGGGCATTCAATCTTGAAGTCGTCGCCGTAATAGTGATGAAACCTCTGTAGCGACTCGATGATGAGGAAATTCACTGGAAACCAGACAGGACCGCGCCAGTTCGAGTTGCCGCCGAACAACCGCGAGCGCGACTCCGCGGGCTCGTAGTCGACAGTTAGCGGAGTGCCGTTGACCCAGAAAATGTATGGATGCTCCAGGTGATAGTGCGACACCGCCCGGACACCATAGTCGGAAAGAAACTCGGCCGGGTCCAGCATCCGCTTCAAGAGTGCCTTCATACGATGCCCGCGCAGCAGCGACAGTAGTCTGCGCTCTCCCATCCCCGGTTCGTACCATCGTGAAACTAACTTAGCCAGGTCAGGGCGATGGTTCAGAAACCACTCCATCCTCGCCCTGAAATTGGGAACCTTGGCCAGCACATCGGGCTCCAGGGTTGTAACAGCAAACAGGGGGATAAGTCCGACCATGGACCGGACTTTGAGCGGCACATCGTCGCCATTGGGTAAGTTCAACAGGGAATAGTAGAAACCATCTTGCTCGTCCCACAGTCCAACGCCCCGATCCCCCATCTCCGCGATGGCCTTGGCAATGTACAGGAAGTGCTCGAGGAACTTGATAGCCATGTCTTCATAGGCGCTGTTGTGTTGCGCCAGTTCGAGGGCAATCGTTAACAGGTTGAGCGCATACATGGCCATCCAACTGGTTCCGTCAGACTGGCTGATATGTCCTCCCGTAGGCAATGGCGCATCGCGATTGAAGCAGCCGATGTTGTCCAGTCCCAGAAACCCGCCTTGGAACAAGTTGCGTCCATCCGCGTCCTTCTGATTTACCCACCAAGTGAAAGTCAGCAGCATTTTCTGAAAAACGCGTTCCAGAAAAACCAGGTCGCCAAGGTCGTCCGGATTTTGCTGCCGTCTCTGCTTGCGGTCGATTTGAAAGACGCGCCAGGCGGCCCAGGCATGGACCGGCGGATTTGTGTCTCCGAAATTCCACTCATACGCAGGGAGTTGGCCATCTGGGCGCATGTACCAGTCATGGGTTAGAAGAAGCAGTTGATGTTTGGCAAACTCCGCATCGACGAGCGCCAGAACCACCGTATGAAATGCCAAGTCCCAGGCAGCGAACCAGGGATATTCCCACTTGTCGGGCATGGAAAGGACTGTACAACTATCGAAATGAGCCCAATCCGAATTCCTGCCGTGTCGACGGGCCGGTGGCGGCGCGGGAAAAGCTGGATCGCCTTGCAGCCATTGGTGGACGTCATACGTGTAAAACTGTTTGCTCCACAGCATTCCCGCCAGGGCCTGGCGTTGTACTAATCGTGCATCGTCATGATCCAGTCCTTTCTGCAACTGGTCGTAGAAATCATCGGCCTCTTGCCGGCGGGTCGCAACTGTGCTGTCGAATCCTGCGAATGGCTTCCCTTGTGATGTCGCTGAGAGTCGCAACCTGAAGCGCGCTTCTCCTCCCGCCGCGACGGTCGCTGTGAAGTGCGCCGCTGCCTTAGTGCCTTCGAGCGCGGGATTCACCGCAG
>PLBD01000421.1 GCA_003135315.1 Acidobacteriaceae bacterium
AGGCGAGATCGTCGTCGAGGGTGCCGGCCGCAGCGTGCATCGGCGTGGCCGGTGGAGGGACCGTGTCGGCGCAGCCCCCGAGGGCGAGCGCGACGAGGATGGCGGAGGAGCGCACGCGGCGATGCTAGGCGACCTTCGGGAGCCCGTGCCGTGTGATCCACGCAGCCGTCGCCCCCGGGTCGTTCGACTCCGCCGACGACGCTGGTGCCCCCGCCGAACGGGACGACCGCGACGCGCTCGCCCTCGCACCACGCGAGGAATCGATCGCCGCGCGTTATTCAGAGCGCTTCGGCATCTATCCGGCCATCATCCGCTGCGTCCCCGGCGAAGGCGCGGGCGAGGTGGGCGCGCACGAAGAGATAGGAATCGTCCGTTAGCCCGAGTGGTGCCTAGCAGCCCGAGGTTGAACAGAATTTGAAAAATGGAGCGCCTAAATTCAGGCAAAGAAGAGGTACTCGATAGGGCGTTACACTTTGCCTCAAGGTTACCGTTTGAAGCTCGGGTTGGCGTTGTTGTCCGCTTATGGAGACGGTCAAGGCCCTGCAAAGCAGTTGAATAACGTAGACGATTGCTTTCAGGCTTCCCTGGAACCCTCTCGGCGTTCCCTTTCCCAGTAGTTTCCGCATCACCAGACCCAGATTGAACGCACCGGCATGAATGAGCAGCCGCTTGATGATGTTGTCATGACACCGCAGGTGAGTTCTTCGCATTCCTCCGGTTTCGTACATATGCGCGAAGCTTCGTTCAACCAGTTCTCCGCGCTGACGCAGCAGCCGCTTTCCGCGCTCTCCCCGTATTCGTCGTCGATTCTGATAGACTGCCGCCTTCTCTTCCTGCTTACCCTTCCAGTTGCGGCGCCCCCGGTCCGGTTCCGAACAATAGCTCCGAACTTCCACTTCCTTCAGAATCACCAGCACGTCGTTACTGTGATAGCCCTTGTCCAGGACCAGTTCGGCGGGACCTTCCGCATTCATCTGCTCGGCTCTGTTGTCGATCTCAGCTGCCACTTCCCGGATATGCTCTCCGCACTGCGTCAGCGTCTCATGCAGGGTATTGGTGTCACCGGCGGTCGCCGGCTGCAGGGTCACAGCCAGTACAGCTCCGGTTTCCAGATCCACGGCATGCTCGGCTTTGTGGGCCAGATGCGTCCGGCCATCTTTCATCTTTGTGATCTGCGCATCGGGATCGTGCGGGTTCTTCCAGTCGTCGTTGCTGCCCTTTTTCTTGCGCTTGCGGTCCAGCTTTGCCAGTTGTTCGCGGGTAGGTGTCTCGATGCCGGATTCTTTCGCCAGATCTTTCAGAAAGTCGTCGTACCCCTGACCGCTATCGCGGCGGACTATGGAGCGCAAAGCCGCGTTAGCTTCCAGCGTGGTTCCATCCACCGAGACCGTGTTCCCTTTCATCAGGCCCTCTTCGGCCAGCATCCCCAGAACCCACAGAAAGACCTTGCGATGCGTCTCCACATCGATCAGACGGCGGGTTCGCGAAATCGTTGAGTGGTCCGGCGTTGACTGGGCAAGCTCAAAACCCAGAAATGATCGCAAGGCCAGCGAATCGGCGGTCCGCCATGCAATCCCGCGCTCCGAATCGATGCCTTCGAAATACCCGACCAGAAGTGCGCGGAAGTAAACTCCCGGAGCCAAACCCGGACGCCCTGTGCTGGAGTAAAACGATTCGCACGCAGACTCGGCGAACGCGTCGAACCCGCGCTTGCTCAATAACCGGTTCAGACGCTCATAAAAAGGGTGGCCGGCGGGAGTCGCCAAACGAGCCGCCTCAATCCAGATCGGCTCCTGCTTCTCATCCGTCCCTCGCTTACCCAATGACATGCCTCCATCGTAAAGCGATTTCTCTTCTCACGCCAGTCTAAAAGTCGAGTTGCACCACGGGCTGCTAGAGCAACAGTGCCGAAAGAAGACAAGCTTCACTACCTCTCAATCATCGCGAACCGCAAAACAGAAATGAAGGAGTACCTGGAGCCAGATCTACTTGAGCAAATTACCTCTCTGGCAAAACAGATTGATACCAGGGGCCTTGGCGAGCGCACTTTCCAAATTTGTGAACAGTTGATCACGTTCGCGCCTGAGTTGGCTCTGGATCTCGCGGAGAACGTCAAGCCTGACATCTCCACACGGAATAGTGCTTTTGCTCATCTGTCCGCGCTCGCACTTGAGGCCCTGGACCAAGCGCGATCAGAGAAGACTATTGAGAGAATCAAGGCTAGTGGCATATCATTCCGAATCGAGTTTATGCAGAAACTCTATTCGGCGGTGTCGGGGAAGTGGTCGGCAATCGAAGTGATTGCGCACGCAGCGAGGCTTGAGAAGGCACGTGACAGGCTGTTCCTTCTGCGTTCTTGGATTCAATGGAATAGTAAGGTCGAAGGCTGTGCTGCAGTCGTGCGCTTCGCCCTCGACACGGCGATAAAGGCTACTGATTACACGATCAACGCCACGGTACTTCGGCAATTAGCCGATGGACTTGAGGGCATAGCCAGCGAAGAAGAAACCCGAGCACTCGTCGGCAAGTTTGATGGCCAAAAGGCGACGGCGCTGCTGCTGGGACCGTCATTGGACTACGTTCGTCTTCAAT
>PLBD01000598.1 GCA_003135315.1 Acidobacteriaceae bacterium
CTAGTGGCTAGTGGTCAGTTGCTAGCGTTTAATTGCGAATACGGAGGCTCGGGGCTCGTAGCTCGCGGCTCAAGGCTCGAGCGAATGGCGGACCCAACAGCATGAAGAAAAATGAAACGACATCGCAGGTCGCCCTTGCCGTGCGCGCCTGCCTGGAAAAAAAGGCCGAGGACATCACCGTCCTGCGATTAGACGAACACTCCAGCGGCTTCACCGACTATTTCCTGCTGTGCTCGGGCGCAAACCCGCGCCAGGTGCAGGCCATCGCGGATGAAATCGATCACCAGCTCAGCGCCATTGGAGTTGAGCCCAAGCACACCGAGGGCCGTACCCAGGCCGACTGGCTGCTGATGGACTACGTCGATTTCGTCGTTCACATCTTCTCGGAAACCGCGCGCAAGTTCTACGGCCTGGAGCGGCTGTGGAAGACGGCCACGCGCGTGGAATTGTCTGACCTGGAGAAGCCGGCTCGCAAACCCGCGGCTGCCAAGACATCGAAGCGTGCTACCGCCGCAGCCAAATCCAAGACGCCGGCGAAATCTGCGGCCCGCAAGCGTGCTCCCGCCAAGCGCACGCGCAAGAGTTCCGGGCCGTGAGACTTCACATCGCCTGGATTGGCCGCACCAAGAGCCCGCCGATTCAATCCTTGACCGCGGAATATCTGAAGCGGCTCTCGCGCTTTGCGGCCTGCGATGCCCGCGAGTTGATGTCGGAGGCCGCGCTGCTCAAGCTGGTGGAGAAGAGCGCCGGCCGCACCCAGCCGGTGCTGGTGCTGCTGGATTCGCGCGGCCGCCAGCTCACTTCCGAAGAGATCGCTAACTTCCTCCAGTATCACCAGTCTCACGATACGCAGGAGCTGCTGTTTGCCGTCGGCCCCGCCGATGGCTGGAGCGATGCGACGCGCGCAGTGGCCAGCAGCATGCTCTCGTTCGGCAAGATCACGCTGCCGCACGAACTGGCGCGCGTGGTTCTGCTGGAGCAGCTTTACCGCGGCTTCGCCATATTGAAAGGACATCCGTACCACGGAGGGCATTGAGCAGATTCAGAGCTGTGGTTGAGCTGAGGGTAAAGCACCGCTTCAGCAGTGCATTAAGCTGACCTAGAATTGACCTGAGTCCCGTAGGTGTCTGTGTCGTAGCTGCGATTCGCGTTAGGCGGTGGAATAAACGATGGCATTTGGGATCGAACCAGCCGCGCAGCGGCGACATTTGTGTTAGCCGCGGGCGTGAGCCCGCGGTGAAGTGGAAAAAATAGTCGAGCCGCGGAGCGGCGGCACAGCCACGATACAGACACCGTAGGGACAGTACCCTTTGTTGGAAAAACAATGAATTCTCTTTACCGCGGAATCGCAACGCCCGTTATCGCCTTGGCCCTCGCCGGCACTCTGTCCAAAGCTGTGGGACAAACCGCCCCCACTTTTCCTCCGCTCGAGCAATGGAAATCCGCGGTCATCGCCGGCAACGTGACGGCCCTGCGTGCGCTGTACAGCACCGATCCTCCGGCGCGCGTCATGACCGCGGCGGCCGACAGCAGCACCGACACCGAAATCGCCTTCTGGATGGGGCTGAAGCCGCGCCGCATGAAGCTCGATGTCATCAAATCGGAATCCCCACAGGCGGGCGCGCAGCAGGTGGTCTTTCAGGCCGAGGTGCAATCCGCTTCGGCTCCGCTCTACGTCACCGAGGGTCAACTGTGGCAGCAGCAGAACGGAAGCTGGAAGCTGGTCGCCTCCAAGCGCAGCGAGGCGACGCAACTGCAACAGCCCACGTCCACCAGCAAGGTCATCTATGCGCCTGGACTCGATGCCCACGCTGAGATCCAGCAGGCGCTGGCGCTGGCCGCGAAGCAGCACAAGAATGTGATCGTCGTCTTCGGCGCCAACTGGTGTTACGACTGCCACGTGCTCGACCTGGCATTTCATCGTCCTGACCTGGCCGGCGTGCTGCAACGCAACTATGAAGTGGTGCATGTGGACGTGGGCGAGGGCGACAAGAACCAGGACATCATGCAGCAATATCATGTGCCGATGAAGAAAGGTATTCCCGCGCTGGCCGTGCTCGACAGCAGCGGCAAGCTGCTCTACAGTCAGCAAGGCGGCGAGTTCGAGAAAGCGCGCTCGCTGGCCCCGCAGGACCTGCTGGCATTCCTCAACAAATGGAAGCCGGGCAACTAACCGCCTAGTGAACCTGACGGTGTCCCCCCAGGAATATTCGCCGGTTCTCAACAATCGTTTGAGGCCGGCTCGGCGGTTTAGGTGTATAGTTTCTTCACTCCTTAGCGCCTCAAGCAAGACGGCGGTTTCACTTCGTCCAATATCTCTCCAGAGAAGGAAGAATAACAACGAATGCTAAGCACCGGAAGTATGCCTCAGCTTAAGACGTTGGTCGGCTGTATTTCGCTGCTCCTCGTACTGAGTTTGCTGGCTGGCGCTGCCACCAGGCCGCCTGCGGTCACCATCACCCTGAGTCCCAGCGTTCCCAGCCCGGCTCCGCTGAACACCAACATCACCTGGACGGCGACGGTGACGGGCGGTCAGCAGGGACACACGTACGATTACCAGTTCAGCGCCGCGCTGCAAGGTCAGCAGCAAATCGTGCGCGACTTTAATCTTCCCAATACCTTTACCTGGGTGCCATGGACGGTGGAAGGGACCTACGTGGTCACGGGCGTGGTGCGCGACATCACGTCGCCGCCCTACATCGTCTACCAGCCGGTCTCGCAGCAGTATGTGCTGCTGCCCATCGTGACCGCCCCCGGCGGGTCTGCGGTAAACACCACCAATCATCCTCTGGTGGCCTTGTTCAGTGCCGGACCCTGTACGGTTGGCCATTCCATACGTGTCCGCTTCAACCAGACCGGATCGCAGGCCTCCAGCATTACCAACTCGGCGCCCTGTTCTTCCTCCAGCGCCAACTTCCTGGTGGCGGGAATGCTGCCCTCCCAGCCTTACCAGATGCACTGGGAGGAGTACAGCAACACCTACTTCAACAGCGGGCCCACGCTCGACTTCACGGCCGGGGCCTTGCCGGCAAACTTTCCGATCAACGAAAAAATGACCGTCAACATTCCGGCGACGGGCCATGATGCCGACTTTCCGGTGGTGACCTTCGCTCTTATCCCCACCGCCGGCCAGATCTTCCAGTATTGGCCCGCGGCAACCGATCTGTCCGGCAACATCATCTGGTACCACAAAGGCCCGGCGCTGCTGACCCGGATGGAGACCGGCGGAAACTACTTCACCATGTCGTACACGGCACTTGCCGAATGGGACCTGGCTGGGAACCAGACCCTGGGAACCAACGTCGAGATCATCAACGAACAACTGACCGCGAAGGGCTTCCCCAATCTCACCGGACTCAACAACCACGAGACCCGGCGCCTGCCCAACGGCAACATCCTGATGCTGGGCTCCCAC
>PLBD01000439.1 GCA_003135315.1 Acidobacteriaceae bacterium
ACTCTTGCTTGCCATTGTCTATCGCCTCAGAATGTCTTACCTGCCGCCATCAGCAGGTGCTCAAGGATGGCACCCAGGCTCAGCGCCGGGAAGAAGGTCAGCGCGCCCACGATGATGATCACGCCGATCAGCAACGCCGAAAACAACGGCGTGGTGACCGGAAATGTTCCCAGCGAAGGCGGAACGTATTTCTTCTGCGCCAGATTGCCGGCGATGGCCAGCATGGGNNTTGACGGTCAGGCCGCCGAAGGCAGAACCGTTGTTGCCGGCGCCGGAAACATAGGCGTACAGCATCTGGGTGAATCCATGCGGCCCGGGATTGCTGATGCCCGAGGTGCCAAAGCCGTTGACCGAGGCGATGCCGCTGAAGACCAGGATCACCAGGGGAAACACGAGCGCCACCAGCATCGCCATCTTCACGTCGAAAGCTTCGATCTTCTTGCCTAGATATTCGGGCGTGCGGCCCACCATCAGCCCGGCAATAAACACGGCCAGCACCACGTAGATCAGAATGCCGTACATTCCGGCACCGACTCCGCCGAAGATCACCTCGCTCAGCATGATGTTGACCAGCGGAACCATGCCTCCCAGGGGCATGAAGGAATCGTGCCAGCTATTGATGGCGCCGCAACTGGCGTCCGTGGTCACCGTGGCAAACAGCGCGGAGTTGGTGATGCCGAAGCGGACCTCCTTGCCTTCCATGTTGCCGCCGGGCTGCGACGCCGTGGCCTGCGTGGTCACACCATGGAGCAGAGGATTGCCGCGAGCTTCCGCCCAGTACGCAACCGTGACTCCGGCGAGAAAGAGAACGGCCATCGCTCCCCACACGGCCCAGCCGTGGGCCTGCGATCCGGTCATGCGTCCCAGGGTGTAGGTCAACCCGGCGCTGACCGCGAAGATGGCGAACAGCTCGATGAGGTTGGTGAGTGGAGTTGGGTTTTCGAACGGGTGCGCGCTATTAGCGTTGAAGAAGCCGCCGCCGTTGGTGCCCCACTCCTTGATGATCTCCTGCGATGCCACCGGACCTTGCGCGATGGTCTGCGTGGTCACGGTATCCATGACCGGCTTGCCCTGGGCATCGACCGCGGGCTTGCCATCGGCGTTCACGTGCGGCACCTGCTGCGGTTCCATCAGCTTGACGCTGTCATAGGGCTTCAGGTTCTGCACTACGCCCTGCGAGACCAGCAGCAACGCGCCGACAATCGAGAAGGGGAGCAAAATCCACAGGCAGGAGCGAGTCATGTCGACCCAGAAGTTGCCGATGGTCTGCATTTGCCGGCGAGCGATGCCGCGAATAAATGCGATCGCCAGCGCGATGCCTGTCGCCGCGGAAATGAAGTTGTGGTAGGCCAGGCCGGCCATCTGGGTGAAGTAACTCATCGTGCTCTCACCCGAATAGGCTTGCCAGTTGGTATTGGTGGTGAACGAAGCGGCCGTGTTCCACGCCAGATGTTCCGGCAGGACGGCCGCGAATTTCTGCGGATTGAACGGCAGATGAAGCTGGATTCGCTCAATCAGGTAAAGCAACAGCATCGACACGACGCTGAACAGCAGCATGGCGGCGGCGTACTCGGTCCAGCGCATCTCGTGGGCTTCGTCCACACCGGTGAGGCGGTAGAGCAGGCGCTCCACGGGCCTCAGGACCGGATCGAGGAATGTACGCTCGCGGCTGAAGACCCGCGCCATGAAGACGCCCATCGGCTTCGTGACCGCCAGTATCAACGCGAGAAAGACCGCGATTTGTATCCATCCATTGGCAGTCATGTCAGAACTTCTCCGGCCGCAGCAGCGCGTAGAACAGGTAGATCAACATCGCCGCGCAGATGACGAGCATGATGCTTGATTCGGTGTGCATGGTTTCCCTCTTACTTAATGCGGTCGCAAAAGGCCACGTAGCCCAGCGACAGCGCGAAAAAAGCGATCGTGATTGCGACGAACAACAGGTCTTGCATTTCGACTCCTCAATTTCCTAAAGCCCATTCACCACGGAAACACGGAGAGCACGGAAGAAGAACATAAAAAAGAAAACAAGAAACAGTCATAAACTTACGTTCTCTGTTTGGCTTCTGCGCTGATTCTCTTTTTAGCTTCTTTCTTGATTCTTGATTTTCTTTCCTGATTTCTTCTTTGCTTTTTCCGTGCCCTCCGTGTTTCCGTGGTGAAAAAATTCCTACCACGGCCCTTGTTTGCGGCCAAACCACCAGATCATTCCCAGGGTGGCGGTGTTCTGGTCGGTGCTGTACACGCCCTGCGTACCGGTGAGAAAGATCGGACGGTTGGACATATCGCGCCGATATTCCCACCGCATGTCAAACCCATTGGCCAGGGTGATGTCGTAGGTTGCGGTGACCTCCTTCAGCGCTTCAATGTAGCTGGTAATTCCGGTAAACAGGCCGCCGTGATCGTCCAGATATTCCGTGCGGGCTGCCAGATAAGTCCGCGGCGTCAGTTGATACTTGGCGTAGGCCGCACCGCCCCACACATCGGAGGGCGCGGAAGATTGGCCGGGCGCCGTGGTTGCCCAGAGTCTCTGAATGACGTAGTCGCCTTCCAGCGTGAAACCAAGCCTGGGTGTGGCTTGCCAGGTAGCGTAGCTGTCAAAGATGTTCGTCTTCCCATCGGGTGCGGGACTGACCTGCTGGAAGCACAGTCCAGGCTGCACCGGCACCGGCCCGCAGGTGGAAACCGCGATCGCGTTCGGGTGCTCCTGGCCAAAGTAGTAGTTCACCGTCCAACTGATGTTCTTGTTGGGCGTAAACACCAGCCCGAAGAGCTCATCCTTGAAACCGTTGGTAGGTTCGGTCTGGTTGGTGCCGTTGACGATCCAGTAGTTCAGGGCGAGCTTCTTATTGACCGGATAGCTCACCCTTGCTCCCATGTGATAGAAGGGCAGAAAGTTGAACCAGTAGGAGCGGGAATAGTTGATCTGGTACTGGGTGTAGTTGCCCTCGGCTCCCAGAGAACTGGCCCACTTGCCGAAGTCCACGGTAAGACCATTGCCGAGTGGAACAACATAGGTTCCGTAAGCCTGGAAGATGTTGCGATAGATGTCGGGACGCGGCTCATTGAGAGGATTGCCCTGCGAAGTGGCCGTCGCCTGCCCATACTGTAAGTCGACACGGGCGCCGTAGCGCCGGCCGGCGGCCACATCGGGCGCGCGCTCGATAATCAGATCGGCCTGGCTCAGGCTGAAGGCGTTGCTGAGGACGTCGTAGGCCCGCAGCAGATTGACCCTTCCCACGGGATCGTTGAAGTTGTACTCGTAGTAGCCATCGACCATGGCATTGATGGTGGTGCCCTTCAGGTAGTCGAGCACGCTGCGGTCCTCGGTGCTGAGCGTGGCCGTTGCCGGAGCAAAAGCGGGGGCCTGGGCGTCAACCGTGCTGTGCTCAGCAGGATCGCCACTCGCGGTTACCACTTTGCCCGTCATTGCCGCTCTCATCTCTTTCACTTGTTCCCGCAGCTCTTCAACCTCTGACTGAAGTTGCTCAACATGCTGTTGCAGTGCCTGGGTCGTCTCCGGCGCCGCGGATGCATTTCCCGTGTTCGCCTGCTGGGCCCTCATCTGGCCGGCGAACGCCAGCGCCAAAAGCAGCGGGGACAACACCCTTCCGATCCAGCTGCCATACCGTGCAATTGAAACCATCGGAACACCTCCTCGAGGGCATCCCCGCAGTTCGCGGTCGGGATGCCGCACAGGTCCCATAGGAGCCTACTACGAGCAGGTGTTCGGTTACTGGGATGCGCGTCACATATCCCCTGTTCGTCAGAACATCACCATGATCGCCATGTCCAGGGTGTTCTGGGTGGTGACCAGGTCCGGTATAAAGCCCGGGACCTGGGACCCGGGCGCGCCAGTATTGCCGCCCTGAGGCGTTATCCCGCCCGAGCCCGTAAAGTAGGGGACGTTGGAGGCGCGATGATCGTACTCAAAGCGGAACGTAACGTACTGGCTGGGCATGTAGTCGAACGTGGCCGACGTGTCCCATGCCTTGAACGGATCGCCCGGGTTCTCCGGGAAATACGGCGTGCCGGAGATCGCGGTTGCGCCGTTGATGGGCGGCAAGAGCACAAGGTAGCGGCCCGGGTTATTGATCTGGCCGCCGCCGAGGGTCACGCCGTACAGGTCCTTGTGAAACCAGAAGCGGTTGTAAAACATGTAGCCGATAAAGCTCTGCTTCGGACCTTTTATGGAATCGCCGGCGCAACTGACACCGCCGCCGTGCTCGCATCCCATGTCGCCAGTCAGCGAAAACGCCATCTTGTCGAGCACGCGGTCAGGATGGTCGTAATATTTCCACTGGATGCTGTCGTCGGTGTGATAGCGCACCCGGTGGGAGTAGCTGACGGGGCTTCCACACCAAATTCCGCACGTGTCTTCGCCCAGCAGGTACTGGTTGCCGACAAATTCGAAAGAGCCGTTCGGACGCCACAGGATTTGCGCCCCAATGCCGGGCCGATTGTTGAATCGCCCATAGGACTGCCATCCGTTGATTAACCAGGGCTCAATCTTCAAGTGCTGGTTGGGGTAGATCTGCACCCGCATGCCGTTGAAGAACCACGGCGTATTGGACGACACATAGGAAGGCTGATAGGCCCAGTTATCGAAGTTGTAGTAGCTGAACAGTCCGATATAGGACATGAAAATGCCGGCCTGCACATTGATTCCGTCCCAAACGTTGAAGTGATATCCGCCATAGGCTTCGGAGACGTACCGGTAGGCGTCGGCGAGCTGCCATTGGCCGCGCGCCGGGCTGGCGTCGTTGCGGGGAGTCGTCTGCGAGTACATACCAAACTGCGTCATCACTCGTGCCATGACGTTGTCCCAGTGAAAGTCTCCGCCCACGCCAAGCTGGGTCACCTGGAACTCGTTGGAGCGGAAGATTTCGCTGGAGCCGCCGATGGTGTCGTCGGCCGGATGAGCGAAATCGTAGATGTAGTCGACGTCGGAGCGAATCTCCGGAGTGAAGAACGGGGAATCGAATGGCAGCTTCGTTACCCGCGAGTTGCCGTTGAGCCAGCTGAAGTCGGCGAACGAAAACGGGGCCGGCGGTCCGGGATTCTCAGGCGGAGTAGCCAAGGCGGACTCGGCAGCCGGGGCCGATTGATCCCCGATCTCGTGGACGGGAGCCGAAGCCTTTGGGGATAAAGCCGATCCTTCCGGCGCCCGTGCGGCCAGTTCCGCTTCCAACTGAGCAATGCGCTTTTGCATGGCGTCCAGCTGCTGCTGAATCGCGGGAGGAACTTGCGGATCCGAGCTGGCGGTGGACGGCTGGTCGGCGCCGGCGGAGGGCTGGCCAGGCGATGGACCGCCCGGCGACTGCGCCCGCAGCAGCAGGGGCAGCGCGATAATGACCGCCAGCATTACGGCGTGCCGGCCGTGGGCCGACAGAAACTCCGACATCTGCTCCTCGAGATGAGCAAAGAACCGACGCCCGCCGACGGCGTACATTGGCTGCGGCTCCGCCACCTTGCGGAACGCGGGATTCGTCTTGGACCTCTGGTGGAATCTCGTGGACTTCGATGTCGAGCGTGTACATTGCGCCAGAAAAATCAGGAAGAAAACAACGCTCACCGCGCAGATAATGAGAAACAAAACTGTCATGACTTCCTCGCACACGTCAGCGTGTTCGCTGCTCGCATTTGGATTGGAGCATTGGGCTAATAAGGGCGGGCTAAGAAAGTCGTAAGTTTTTCGTAAAGGTGGGGGAGAAATCGCAGAAGACACCGGGCGAGGCGAGGGGAAATATCGCGCCGGAAGAAACGGCCCGCACGCAGGACGGAAAGCAGATCCCTCGTCGGGCTAAAGCCCTCCTCGTGATGACAAAATGAATAATGGGCCTGCAACGGCGCGGCTGAAGCCGCGCCCCTTCAAAATGAATCGGAAGCGACTTTTTCAGCGGCCTCTGAAGCCGCGCCCTTTCAAAAACAATGCAGATTTATTCCACGAACTTCCGGAACGCCATTCCAGCTTGCTATTTCACCACGCGCAGGTTGTTGGTCACCGACAGGACCGAAGATATCTGGTTGACGCGCAGCGTACACAGGTTCTTGTCGCCCTCGCTATCGACGACGCCTTCCAGTGTCACGCGGGCATTCTTCACGATGATGCGAATCGGCGGGTTCGGATTGCGGCTGTACTTGAAAAGCGGCCCATAGCCGCCGTAAATCGCTTGCTTTACCCGCTCCCGGATCTGCTGGTCCATGGGGCTGGGCGGAAGGATTTCGATGTTGTTGATTACCTTCTCTACGCCCTCAACCTTTTTTACGGCCCTGGCAGCGTCCGGCTTCAGGCTGGGATTCGTGACCTGGCCGGTGAGAATCACGGTACGTCCGTCGAGTTGGTAGACAAGATTGTCGAATACGCCGTAGTAGGGCAGCATGATCAGCGCATGGTTGAGCGCTTGCATGATCTTCGCCTGGGCCGCCGGCGACAGCGTCTCGCTGGGCGCCTGGGCCGGCTGGTTGGACATCGACTGGTTCGACATCGGCGGCTGCGCCGACTGCGCGCCGGCAACGACCGCGAAAGACACTAATCCCACGACAACCGCTACGATTCCGTGTGTTTTTCCCATGCCATGCCTCCTCTTTGCACAGAGTCTAATTCCCTGCCCCAAGGATGTCCAAAGGAGAACCCAACCCGCAATCTTCACATATCTATTCCGTAAGCGTGTTTCAAAAAATAAGCGCCGGTGAGGTTTGTATCAGGGCACGACTTCCAGTCGTGCCGTCTCCACGGCCAAAAGTAACGGCTTTAGCCGCTGAGGAACAGGGGCTAAAGCCCACTTGTTGTTGCGGCCTTTCGGCATGGCTGAAGCCATGCCCTGATACAGGGCGATTCTTGAAACACGGGGGACGTTGATTCTCCTGATGCGTAATCTCCCGCGCGCGATTTCTGGTTTATACTGCGCTCAAGCGGAACCTTCCCCCAGAAGCAGCGCATCCAGATAAGTCTGTGCGGTTGTTCCCCTAGAACGAATGTCCGATACGCTCCAATTCGTGGTCCAGTACGGCTATGCCCTGCTGTTTGGCTGGGTGCTCATCGAGCAGGGGGGCTTGCCGATTCCCGCGACACCGCTGCTGCTGGCGGCGGGAGCACTGGCCGGGCGCGGCCGCATGAGCCTGCCGCTGGTCGTGCTGGCGGCGACTGCGGGATGCTTTGGCGCGGACGTGTTCTGGTACACCTTCGGCAAGCGCCGTGGCGCGGTAGTGCTGAACCTGCTCTGCCGGATTGCGATGGAGCCCGATTCCTGCGTGCGCCGCACCGAGACCACCTTCAGCAAGTACGGCCCGCGCACGCTGCTCATCTGCAAGTTCATTCCCGGCCTGAATACCGCCGCTCCGGCACTGGCCGGAATGGTAAGGGTGCCGTATCGGCGGTTCGTAATCTTCGACCTGCTGGGCGCGACACTTTGGACGGTAGCTTACAGCGTTCTGGGCTTTGTCTTCAGCAAGCAACTGGACCGCGTGGTCGCGGACGCCCACCTTTTCAGCGGCTGGGTGCTGGTGCTGTTCGCCAGTGGCGTCGTCGCCTACGTGCTCTACCGCTGGCGGGAACGGGAACGCTTTCTCGAGCAAGTCAAGGGCGACCGCATCACGCCCGATGAATTGAAGCATCAACTGGAGTCGGGTGAGCGGCCGGTCATCATCGACCTGCGCCATCCCCTGGACGTGCTTAGCGATCCCCGCACCCTGCCCGGCGCGCTGCAAATTTCGCCCGAGGACTTGCAGGCCCGCCACCGCGAGATTACGCGCGATGGAGAAATCGTTCTCTTCTGTACTTGACCCAACGAAGCGACCAGCGCCCGGGTGGCGCTGCAACTTCGCAAGTTCGGCATTCGCCACGTGCGGCCTCTGCTGGGCGGCTTTTACGAATGGAAGGAACTTGGTTTTCCTCTGGTGGAGGTTGCTCAACCAGCGTCCGAGGCTGCCGCCTCCGCGCAAATCGCCGCGCAGGGGCCGGCGTAAGGTTGAAAGTCGGGGGTTCGCAGCTTGCGAATTCGGGGTTACGCTTCGATAATTGTCGCAAATCGAGACTTGACATCCGAGAGTGTTGGCCTACACTGCGACCATGAAACTCGCGATCGCTGTGGCCCTTATTGTTGTGGCGACCAACTGCGCCCTGGCTACCACTGTCGTATACGTCACCAGCTCCTGCGGGATGGCCGTCGGCGCTGACGGGAAGACGCTCCCAGCCGGTACCGCGGTCAAGATAGCTCTCTTGAAGAACCGCCTGGTCGTGGCTGATCTTTACTATGAGTCGGCGAAAGGGGCTGGCGGCGCTGTCGTCTATGACTTTCCAACCTGGGTCAGACAGATCGACGACAGCACGGACGCCAATATCTCGCTCTCTGGATTGGTCGAGGTCATCAAGAAGCAGATGACCTCGACATTCAGCTGGGCCAGTGAGGCGATCAAGAATGGAAAGATGAAAAAAGGGCAGGACTGGGGAGTGGACCAATACCTCGTCCAGTATGTAATCGCTGGCTATGAGAATGGAGTCCCACTTGTGTACTCCCTCACCCTGATGCCCGACTGGAATGCTAGAACTGTCAACGGGCCGTTTGAGGTGCTCCTGAAGAAAGGAGCGCCCAAGAATA
Organism: Acidobacteriaceae bacterium; assembly: GCA_003135315.1. Lineage (GTDB taxonomy): Bacteria > Acidobacteriota > Terriglobia > Terriglobales > Acidobacteriaceae > Bog-257. The sequence goes on from PLBD01000439.1 coordinate 8,601, forward strand.
CCGCTTACGATTTTGGATGGCGTGGCCGTGGAACTGGACTGAGGCTTATCGATACCGCAAACAGCGGGCCCCAACAGGAATTTAATGACAGAATCGGAGCCGACCTCGATCTGACTCACCCCGGGCACTGCGTTACCTCGGAACATCTCTCCCATGTAGCGAGAACTATGCTGGCGATCGAAACGGAATACGATTCACACTATGTTGGATTCCCGCTCACAGTCATAGCTCTCCCCAAGAACGGGGATGGGGCGGTCACAACCTACCAGACCAATACCCCCTCCATCATCACCCTGCCCTGAGACTAAGCCCCTGCGAGCATCAGCAGGAAATCACTTGTAAACCAGCGAGAGGTTGGCGATCTTCTGCGCGTAGGGTGCCGGCCGCAGCGGCTTCGCCCAGCCCTTCCTCTCCTCACTGCTTGCGCTTGCGGATCAGCAGGTCGAAGCTGACCACGCCGTTCTCGTCGCGCAGCCCCTGCAAGCTGTATTCACTATTGATGTTGTATTCGAACTGGATCACTTCCTGCCCGGAGCGGGCCAGGTCGGTAACGTAGGTCAGAGTGATGTTATTGGTGACCTGCTGCTCGATGGTGATGCGCGCGTTGGGGTCGTTCTGCGGGCCGCCAAACGAAGGGTTGATACGAATGGTGCTGGCCCCGAATAGTTTCGATACGCGATTGGTGACGGCCTGGTTGAGCGCCGAACTGAGCAGGGCGCCGGATGCGGTGTCGGCAAACCCGGACGAGGGCGTGACCCCCATGGCGCTCTGCGCCTGGGTGGTGCCGAACGCCAGCAGCGAGATGATGTCGTCGCTGGAGAGCGGCGGATCGGAACGATAGGTGGTGTTGAGCCTCTCCATGGTGCCATGCAGGCCGATGGTGATGTCGTAATCGCGCACCTGGGTCGTGGCCTCGACATCCAGCACCGGGTCGATGACCACGGGATTGAGGAAGCTGATGTCGGCGCGTTCCAGGTGAAACTTGGTGCCGCCCACCTTGATATCGCCTTCCGCGATGTTGACCCGTCCCAGCAGCACCGGGCGCGCTGCCGTCCCGCGCAGATGCAGATCGATGTCACCCGACAATTTTGCCAGCGAGGTCTGCACGGTCAACGCGGGCGTGGAGAGAACGCGCACTTCCAGGTGAAGGTTGTTGAGCGGCGACTTGGGATTGGGAATGCGCGGCGGCGCCGTGGCCTGCGCCAGCAGGAACTGCATATCACCGGATGGAATCTGGGCGAACCGCGTCACCGTGATATTGCCGGTGAGCGAGGCGTTTTGCAGCGTGCCGTTGAGTTGCAGCGACTGATCGGAAGTGACGCTGATGCCGGAGTAACGGAAACGAATGTCACTTCCATCGGCGGTCAAATTAAAGCCGACGGCGGGTGCAAAGGTGACGAAGCCTCCGAGCTTCACGTGGCCGCCGCCCATGCGGCCGGTCACCTTCTCCACCTCGAGCCGGTTTTGATTGAACACCAGCGTCCCATTGACGTCGCCCAGTCCGGCCGGCACATCGATCATCGACAGCCCGGCATGCAGCACCTCCGCGCGTCCGGACATCAGCGGGGCCGACATTGTCCCGCCGATTTTGACATTGACGTTCGCTGCGCCGTAGGAGGTGATATCCGGATTGACGGTCTCCGCGAGCTTCAGGTTCAGGGAGCCATCGGCGCTCAAGTTCACCGGCCCATCGCCCTCGAGGCTCGCAGTACCGGTCAGGGTCATGCGATTTTCCTGGCTGGCCAGG
>PLBD01000343.1 GCA_003135315.1 Acidobacteriaceae bacterium
GCCGCGCCTCAATCACCACGCCAACCCCCAGCGGCTGGATGACCTTCTGGATAGTTTCGGCGATCTGCACGGTCAGCCGCTCCTGCACCTGAAGGCGGCGCGCAAACACTTCCACCAAGCGGGCGACCTTGCTCAGCCCAATCACCCGGCCCTTGGGGATATAGGCGACGTGTACCTTGCCGAAGAATGGCAGCAAATGATGCTCGCACAGGCTGAACATCTCGATGTCTTTCACGATGACCATCTCGTCGTAACTGACGCTGAACAGCGCGCCTTGCAACACCTGTTCCGGATCTTCGTGATAGCCCTTGGTCAGGTCCAGCAGCGCCTTGGTATAGCGCTCTGGCGTGCGCAGCAGGCCTTCTCGCTCAGGGTTCTCACCCAGGCGGACTAACATCTCGCGCGCCAGTTCTTCGAAACTGGCGCTGGTAAGGGTCGAGGTTTCGATCGTGTCTTTCATGTTTAGCAGCTGGCAATTAGCAACTAGCCTTTAGCTCTTAGCCTTTAGCTTGCATTCAGCGCTCGTGGCCGTTAGCTCAAGACCTTTAGCCTGCATTCAGCATCAGTGACCGTGTTTCAGCCCGAAGGGCGTCATTTGTTTTTAGCCGTGGCCGTCAGCCCGCGGCCAGCATTCGTAAGAAAGCTCCAGAGTCCCTTTAGGGAGGACACTGCTTTACGTCAGGCCACCGTTCCCGTTCTAGCCTTCGTCCGGCTAGGGCGGGCTGCGCGGCCACCACAACGCTATTACGTTCGCAACTCCGCGCCGCCGGCATACTCGAAGCTGTTCATCGCGGTCTCTTCCAGCCGTACTTTCTCCAGATGAGCGGCCTTGAAGTTTTGCTTCAAAATCTGAAAGATGGCTTCGCTCAGGTTTTCCGTTGTCGGAACCAGGGTTGTGAACTCAGCGCACGAGTTCAGATTCACGTGATCGAACCGCTCCAGGAGTTCGCGCTGTACTGTCTCGTCCAACTCCGCGAGGTTGCAGATCATCCCGGTTTTCGCGTCGACTTGCCCGCTCACCGTCACTTCCAGCGCATAGTTGTGCCCGTGCCCATACGGATTGTTGCACTTGCCGTAGACCTCGCGGTTCTGCTCCTCCGACAACTCATCGCAATGCAGCCGATGCGATGCCGAAAAAATGTAGCGGCGCGTGAGATGGGCCTTCATGCTTCTCCGTAGAAATCAACGAACAGGTCGGGCATTTCGTACACACGCACCCGGTGCAGCTTTGCCACCTTCAACTTGCTCTCCAGACGGTTCCAGATCGCGATTGCCAGGTTCTCCGTCGTCGGAATTTGCCGGAAGAACTCAGGGACTTCCTTGTTCAGGTGGCGATGGTCGAGGGCCTCGAGGACTTCCCGGTTCAGGATTTCCTTTAAGTCCTTGAGGTCGACGACAAACCCCGTCCTGGGATCGACGTCGCCTTTCACGGTAACTTCGAGGGTGTAGTTGTGGCCGTGTCCGTTGAGGTTGGCGCACTTGCCAAAGACACGCTGGTTCTCTTCTTCCGTAAATTCCGGATTGTGATAGTAATGCGAGGCGGAGAATTCGCACTTACGAGTCAGGTAGACCATTTGGGTTCTTGTGCTTAATGGTGTTCGTGCCCGCGCATTGCCGCGATACGCTGCCCGCGAAGACCATATCGGCCATGCGCAAGCGCAGCCAGTCGAACCGGCCCAAGCCACCCGCTTGGCCGGCCCACTCTCTAAGAATATCTCTTTTGACTCTGAAACGCTGCCTGCCTGTTCAACTTTGGCAAGGCTAAGCGATCACATCTCCGGGATCACTGGCGGGTCCCCACGCTGCCGGGGGAAGAGTCGGGCGCACTGGCAACAGGCAGTACGATCGCCTTCACGATTTCCGATGTTGCAGCCGGCCCGGCAGTCTTGGCGGAAGTGGTCGGCTGGAGATCCAGGAGGAGAATTCTGCTGTCGGAGTGATAGCTCTCTCCGGCCGAGGTTTTCGCCTCGAAAATTGGTTCAACCCCGTGCACGTATTCCTGACGGGTAACCGACGCCGTCTCTGTCAGGTTGGCGCCAATGAAATCGCGCTCAGCGTCGACCTCGGGATCGATCCGATGGTTAATGATCCGTCCCCGCTTGGCGATTTCAATCGCCACATCATGCGTGGCCGCGCCCGCCCAGACGGGGGTTCCGTCGATGGTGTAATCCGTTTTCCAGATTCGCAGATGATGCCGGCGGGACATGATCGCATTGGGATCAGGCAGGGCATAGGAGTAGTCCTGCACTCTTCCGAAAAGATAAAACCGGGCCATGGGCAGCTGCGCGTCGCTGGTGCCGTGCCGCATCAGGTGCCACACGAATGCCAGCTTCCATTTATCGGTCTTCACCCAGCCGGCGCGCGCAAAAGCCGCCTGCAAGTCTTCTGGTTGGGCGACGAAAACCAGGTTCAGCATGTCGCCCTCTCGTCCCTCACCCGTGAAGACTCGCGGCGGCAGGTATTGCATCATCTCGCTGAGCTGGGAGGAATCTTCTTGCGATGAGAGCAGTCCTGCATATGCCAGCGAGACGTTGCCCTCGATCTGCGCTGTGATTTCCGTGGTCTTGACCACCGTGCTGTCGTGCCCGCGGGTGAGCAGGAAAACCGGAGCGGCCGGCAGGAAGATCACGCCGGTGGCGATCATGGCTGCGGCCATCAGCTTGGTGCGGGAGCGGCCTTTCACATCCATCCGGGCGCGCAACCCGACCCGATCGCCATTGACCAGGTCAACGGAATCGAGCTTGAAAGCAACATTGCCCCCGATTCCCAGGAACCGCTTGCCGTTCACTCTGGTGACCGAACCGCGGGCGATGGTCCCGGCCGGAATGACGGTGAAACCCTCGACGCGTACATCCTTCACCACGACAAAATCCATGGGGTCGCCAACCTTGGCATGCGCAGAAGAGACATTTTCAGCGAGTCGAAGACTGACCGGCGTTCCGCCGGGAATGGTCAGCTTCTCGGAACCGGCGCTCATCTCCTGGGCCGATACGCAGGACATGAGAAACATCATGAGCAGGATATACGCGGGTATCTTGCGGAGATGCGCGCTGAACAATCAGTGCCGCCTTTGCTGGTTTCTGAAGATGATTTTCGGAGCCGCTTCCTAAGGTATTCGCAAAACTAACGCGCCAAAAAGCACCGAAGAATTACAGTGTTCGAAATCACAGGAGGGAACGTAACGATCTAGGCGCGTTCTGCCCCCGGGGGCGCCACCTGAACGGCCACTCATGCTCACTGACTTGGGCCGAAGTCCTTCGGTGGATATTTCTTGAAGGTCGCTGCCTGCGCCTTCATTCCGGCTCCCGGGGATCCAGCCATCATGATCCACGGGGTATTGCTCCGTAGGATTACTGTACAGGTTGGATAGCCGAGGCGACAAGAATAATCGCAGTTATATCGATGTCAAATTAGGCGCATGCGACAAAGGTGCCTGGGAGTGGTGTTCAATATTGCTCACAAGATGCGTGGGGATGCCGGCGGCTGGGGCGGATTGAAAGATGGCCGGAGGAGTCTATTCCGGCCATCTCTGCACGCTCGCGCGCGGTTTACAAGCTTTGATCCTAGATGTCGTAGTACATCAGGAACTCGTACGGATGTGGACGCAGACGCATCGCGTTCACTTCCTTCTCGCGCTTGTAGTCGATGTAGGTGTTCAGCATCTCCTCCGTGAACACATCGCCTTTCAGCAGGAACTGGTAATCGCGAGAGAGCGCATCCAGAGCATTCTCCAGCGAGCCCGGCATCGATGGGACCTTTGCCAACTCCTCCGGACCCAGATCGTAAATGTCCTTGTCCAGCGGTTGGCCGGGATCGATCTTGTTCTCGATGCCGTCCAGTCCCGCCATCAGCATCGCCGAGAACGCCAGATACGGATTGCAGCTCGGATCGGGTGGACGGAACTCTACGCGCTTCGCCTTGGGCGACGCCGAGTACATCGGGATACGGCAGGCTGCCGAACGATTGCGGCGCGAGTACGCCAGGTTCACCGGAGCTTCGAAGCCTGGGACCAGGCGCTTGTAGGAATTCGTAGTGGGAGCGATGATCGCCGACAACGCCGGGCCGTGTTTGATCAGCCCGCCGATATACCAGAGCGCCATCTGCGACAAGCCGGCATAGCCATCGCCGGCAAACAACGGCTTGCCATCTTTCCACAGCGACTGGTGCGTGTGCATGCCGCTGCCGTTGTCCTGGAAGAGCGGCTTGGGCATGAACGTCACCGTCTTGCCGTACTGATTGGCCACGTTCTTCACGATGTACTTGTACAGCATCATCGCGTCCGCCGAACGGATCAGGGAATCAAACTTCAGGTCAATCTCGGTCTGCCCGCCGGTGGCGACTTCGTGATGATGGCACTCGACGACCAGCCCGCAACTCTGCATCGTCAGAGTCATCTCCGTGCGCAGGTCCTGGTAGTGATCGGTGGGCGGCACCGGGAAATAGCCTTCCTTGTAGCGCGGACGATAGCCCAGGTTGTTCTCGACGCGTCCCGAGTTCCAGCGGCCTTCTTCGGCATCGACGAAGTAATATCCTTCGTGTTCATTCTGGTCGAAGCGCACGTTGTCGAAGATGAAAAACTCGGCTTCGGCGCCGAAATACGCCGTGTCGGCAAGGCCGGTCGACAACAGAAACATCTCGGCCTTCTTGGCGATGTAGCGAGGGTCGCGATCGTAGCGCTGCTTGGTCACCGGATCGATCACGTCGCAAACCATCACCATGGTGGGAACTTCGGTGAAGGGATCGAGCATGTATTTGTTGGCGTCGGGAATCAGCAGCATGTCGCTCTCGTGAATGGCCGCCCAGCCGCGGATGGACGAGCCGTCCATGCCGAAGCCTTCTTCGAACGACGCTTCGCTAAGCTGATTGATGGGATAAGAAACGTGGTGCCACAGTCCGGGAAGATCGGTGAAGCGCAAGTCGAGTATTTGCACATTGTTTTCCTTCACGAATTCCAGGACTTTCTTCGGGTCAGGCTTGGTATCAGCCATTCAGAACTCTCCTTTATGTGCCTCGCCGGTCGGAGGCCGATGGTTATGTGTTGCGTTAGGGACGCTGCGGAACGTCTGGCCTTGCGTCCGCCATCTTCGATGTGCGGTGCAGGAGAACATTCCGGGGTAAGAAGTAGAAACGAAAACCCGCATTGACCAGGGAGTGCGTGTGGCGTTGGACGATCGCCCTTGGCCCACTCATCAGGATAAGGCGCGCAGCGAAGGTGGGGAAATCCAATGTTTTTATGACCGCGATAACCCAGATTTATGGAGGCTAAGCCCATGATTCTGAGCGGCAAGCGTCCGCCGTCGCCAGACACTTGCACTAAGAGTTGGGCAGGCCCAGCACGGCAACACCAGTGGAACTCGAAGAAGTTCCCATGGACGCCGGCGGCTTCGATACACTCGCAGCAGCCCTCGCTTGGGCGTGAAGGACCCGTGAGTCAATCTCTCGCCCAATATCCTCGGAAGCTCTGGCGGCTTGGCCTCTTCCTGGCTGCTGCGCTCCGCGGACTCTGGCTGCACCGCAAGCTGCCGCGCAACGCCACGCGTCTGCAATGCGCCGAGTGGCTGCACCAGACCTGTCTAGGCGGCTTGCGCGCCCTGCATGTCGAGGTGGAAGTCGAGGGACGGCTTCCAGCCGGCGGCCTGATTGTCAGCAATCATGTCAGCTACCTCGATATTCTCGCCTACAGCACTGCCCTGCCCTGCGTCTTTGTCTCCAAGGCAGAGGTGCAGCAGTGGCCGATCTTCGGGCCTTATGCGCGCTGGTCGGGAAGCGTGTTCGTCCGCCGGCATGATCGCGGCGACGCCGCACGCGCGAATGTCAGTGTCGGCGAGATTCTGAAGCATCGCGTTCCAGTGGTCCTCTTCCCCGAAGGCACAACCACCGATGGGCAGCGCGTGCTGCGGTTTCATTCCACGATGCTGCAGCCTGCCATCGACAGCGCTGTGCTGGTCACGCCCTGCGCCATCCGTTACGAACTGGAAGATGGCGATGGCGCGCGCGAAGTTTGCTGGTGGGGCGACATGAAACTGCTGCCGCATGTGTGGAACCTGCTAGGAAAGAAATCGATTCGCGCCAGAATTTTTTTCGGCGAGCCGATGACGGCTACAGCCGATCGCAAGGTACTTAGCGCAGCCTTGCATGCGCAGGTAGTGCAATTGCACGACGAGCGGCATACGAGTAACCAGGCGCTGGCCTAATTACATCGGCCCCACGCTGTATTGGTGTAAAACACGACGAAGTACCAATAGCTCTCCAGACGACGGACACGAGGGACCTTGCAAGGTATGCCGTCAAACTTGCCGGATGAATGACTCTTAGCCGTGACCGAAAGCGAGTCGGCGGGATCGTAGACAAGATAGACGGTTGTGTCGTTACCGCCCCATCCCCAGCCATCCCAATCAATATGCCTCAATTCCCCGTTTGGTGATTCCGGTTGCGCCAAGACCTCGGCTTTGTAGGTCTTCGACCATAACAACCATCGGCCGGCGCTGCGTAGTTCAAAAGAGTTCTGAAATAAGACCCACGTCACAGCCCAGTAGACAACCAGCATTGAAAAAACGGCGAGTCTTCGCTTCTTGAAGATAAAGACTACCAGGAAAATTAAGCTGACAATGGGTACACCGATGTAGAGATACAGCACCTCGCCAATGTCATAAGCGTAGATTATGAATGGAAGAAAGACGATCAACGCACCGACGGCTGCATACAGCGGCAACCGCCAATTAAACTGANNTTCTTCGAACGGCAATTCGGCGTGCTCGACCGGTTCCTGCCAGTCCTGGGCTTGCAACTCGCGCGGGGTCTTCTCGACTTGCTCCAGCTCAGGCAGCGCTTCGGCCCCCAGCGAGCGGTCGAGGTCAGGAAACTTGCGCGCGATGGGCAGCACCCGTTTCTCCATCGACGCCAGCATTTCGTTGTACGATCCAACCGCTCCGCCCAATTTCTTGCCTAGGTCCTCCAGATATCCGGTCATGGTGCACAGCCGCTCGTAGAGCGTCTTCCCCGCTTCGCTGATGTGGCGCGCGCTTTCGGCAAGGTTCTTCTGGTTCCAGCCATAGGCGACGGCCTTCAGCAGCGCGATCAGCGTGGTGGGTGACGCGACAATGACCTTCTGGCTGACGCCATATTCAATCAGCTCAAAGTCCGCATCCATGGCCGCGCGAAAGAAGACTTCGCCCGGCAGGAACAATACCACGAACTCGGGCGTGCACGGCAAGTGCGTCCAGTAGGCTTTACTCGCCAGCGAGTCGATGTGCTGCCGCACTTGCCGCGCATGGTCGGCGAGACGGGCACTTCGCGTGGCGTCGTCCGGCGCCTCCAAGGCCGAGAGATAGGCCGTTAGCGGCACCTTGGCGTCGACTACGATCTGCTTGCCGCCGGGCAGGTCGACAATCACGTCCGGGCGGAAGCGGCGTTCTTCATCGTTGAACGAGAGTTGCTCCCTAAAATCGCAATACTCCAACATGCCCGACAGCTCAAGCACACGATGCAGCTGCAGTTCCCCCCAGCGCCCGCGGGCCTGCGGTTCGCGCAGGGCCTTTACCAGGTTGCCAGTCTCGACCTGCAACGCCTTCTGGGTATCGAGCAGCGACGCCACCTGCGACGTGAGCGTGCCGTACGCCTCGGCGCGAGTCTTCTCCAGCGCCTGGATCTGCTGATTCATTCCGGAGAGCGACTGCGCGATCGGCTCGACGAGCTTCTGGACCGCCAACTCCTTTTGCGCCAGTTCGCCTGCTGCCTGCGTCTGCTGATTCTGGAGAACGGACTTCGCAAGCTGGAGGAAGTTGGCGTTGTTGCTGTCCAGAGCGGCAGCAGCCAGCGACTTAAACTGTAGCTTTAATTGCTCGCTTGCATCTTGCAGTAATTTAAGCTTTTCTTCTGTATTGCGATGTTCGCTGGTCAGGGTGGCGTCGAGCCTCGCTCGCGCTTCCGTGAGTACTCTAATCTCCTCTGCCTGACGCTCGAGCGCAGTCCTGGCGGCCGCGAGTTCCTGCTCCAGGCTGTTCTTCCGCTCCTCCAACGCGGCAACCTTCGACCGGAACAGTAGCCACGCAAAGCCGGCACCTACTAGAAAAGAGACTGCGGCGAGAAGAACTACTGGGAATACGGTCATCTATGGGCCCCGTGGTGAATGTCGCCATTGTATGGCGGCGGGCGGCGGATCGGAAAGCCACGCACCCGATCAGTTACGTTTCAGCATAGCCGAAGGCTCCCCTTCCGCCGTCTGGCTTGCTCCCGGTATAGTTAGGGCTGAACAATTCCAGGTACAGGAGACGGGATGGCACTTTCGGCAGTCATCGTTGACGACGAACAGCTGGCGCGCGACGAGCTTGCCTACCTGTTGCGCGAACTCGATGTCGACATCCTGGCGCAGGGCAAGAACGGCGTCGAGGCGGTGAGCCTGGTCAAGGAGTTCTCGCCCGATCTGGTCTTCCTCGACGTGCAAATGCCGGGGCTGGACGGATTCGGCGTCATCAAGAAGCTGCTGGACCGCAAAGTCCCATTGCCGCAAATTGTCTTCGCCACCGCTTACGATCAATATGCGGTGAAGGCGTTCGAGGTGAACGCCATCGATTACCTGCTGAAGCCGTTCGATCGCAAGCGCGTCTCGCAGGCCGTGCAGAAGGTGCGCCACAAGCTGGAGAGCGCCGGCTCGCCCAGCGACCAGATTGGCACCATCGTCAAGATGCTGGAGCAGCAGCAGCGCCCGCCGGCGGCGAAGGTCCTGCTGAAGGCCGCGGGACGGCTGTTTCTCGTCGATCAGAAAGATATCTGTTACGCCTCGATTGAGGACGGCATCATCACCGTCGTGGCTACCGTGATGGAAGGCCAGTCGAATTGCCGCACGCTGGAGGAGTTGCTCGACTCACTCGATCCCAACATGTTCTGGCGCGCCCACCGCTCCTACCTGGTGAACATCAACCGCATCAAGGAAGTCGTGCCCTGGTTTAAAAGCTCCTATCAGATCCGCATGGAAGACAAGAAGCAGACGGAGATTCCCGTGAGCCGCGCGCAGACCAAACGCTTGCGCGAGTTGTTTGGGTTGTAGGAAGCAATCAGCAACTAGCAACTAGCAATTAGCGACTAGCAATGCGGGGAGGCTCTGCGTTTGAGAACTACAACTTACCTTCTGCCGATGGAGTATCACGCGCGAAAGTAGAACCCCGGAGCCGGGGCCCCCGGTTCGCGCCGCCGTTGCGCGAACTGGGGTGGAGGAGGGGTGGAGTTGAAGTTAGCCCAGGACGGAGCGAAGCGGAGTCCTGGGTGGGCTGAAAAAGAGGAGACAAGTCCCGGTAGGGACGGCAGATGCCGCGTTTGCCCCTCGATCAGCGTCGCATTAATTGTGTAATGGCGATATGTCTCCAGCTAACGAAGTTCGTCTCGATGTTGTTGGCGCGTGATGCGATAGGCAAAATTCCGCCAACAGAGGAACGATATCGCTACCACAAAACCTACTACCCTCAACGCCCCCAAACGAGCGCCGGGAATCGATGCGCAGACGAACCCTATAAGCACGATTGTCCACCGACACAAGGCCGAAATACGGTCTAACGGGTCGTCAATGCCAGCTTTCTTTCGCATGGCCCATACGGATAACCAGATACAGACGACGATTGACGCAGAACGCATGGCGGTTAGAAGATTAGACCCTTGTCACCCGAGTGTCAGTGATCACTGGCGACAGCAGGCCATTGCACAACTTAAACAATGCTTGCCGTCCTGGAGGGATTTTGGTCGCGCGTTCTGTGCGTCTCCCCGCATTTGCCCTCGCAAATCTCTTTCATAGGCTCCGATGCGGCTGTTCGTCAATTGCTAGTTGCTAGCTGCTAGTGGCCCTTCTTGCTCTCATGCATCCGGCTGATGGCTTTGGTTACCAGGCTGCGTGGCGCAAATCGCAGTCCCTGCGTCAGCAGACGGTTCTTCCATCCCGGAATCACCACCCGTTTGCCTTCCTTCATGCCTTCATAGCCGGCGCGGGCGACCTCGCGCACGTCCACCAGTAACGGGCTCTTGTTGTGGCTCTCGCCAAGATGGGCGCGCTGCTGAAAGTTGGTGATCACCGGCCCCGGACAGAGGCAGGTTACCGTTGTGCCCGTGCCGCTCAATTCCTCGGCCAGCGCCTCGCTGAAGTGAAGGACGAAAGCTTTGCCGGCGTAGTAAATCGCCATGTAGGGCCCGGCGGCGAAGGCCGCGACACTGGCGACGTTGAGCAGCTTGCCCTCGCGCGCGCGAATCTGCGGCAGGAAAAGTTTGCTGAGATGAGTCAGCGCGACGATGTTCACCTGAATCACCTCGGCTTCGGTGTTCCAGTCAGTCTGCAGGAAGGCTCCACTGCCGCCGAAGCCGGCGTTGTTCACCAGCACGTCGAGGACGATGTTGGCTTCCTGTAGCTCCTGATAAAGTTCGATGGGCGCGGCCGGATGTGCCAGGTCCTTTGGCGAGATTCGCACTTCGACGCCGTAACGCGATTGCAACTGGTCGCCGAGCGCGCGCAGGGCGGCCCGATTGCGGGCGACCAGCACCAGGCGGTAGCCATCGGCGGCGAAAAGATCCGCCAGCTCCAGACCGATGCCGCTGGAGGCGCCTGTGATAAGCACCGTCTTAGGGGAGAGAAAAGGATTGCTTGCGCTCACCCTTCTGTTATAGCGGATTTCCCCGGCCTCAGGCGGTGGCACGATAAATTTGCCGCACCAAACACGACATGCAGATCGCTATTTCGCCGCGGCCTTCTGGTTGGCCTGCGATTGCAGGAAGGTGACGATCTGCCAGCGCTGCTGCTTGGGGAGGTTCGACCAGGAAGGCATTCCAGACTCCAGCTTTCCGGTGCTGATGAACCAGTAGAGTTCGCCCGGCTTTGCGTTGTGGACGGCAGCCGTGTCGAGCGCCGGGGCCGGTCCCATCCCCTGAAGACGATTGCCGTGACACTGCGCACAGTCCTGGGCGAAAAGCTTCTTCCCTGCGGCAGATGCTGCGGCATCGCCGGCATACGGATTCGTCGCCGCTGAAGCGGACGCGGGTGCATTGCGAAAGCTGGTTGATTGAGCGAAAGACGGCGTAATCCAGAAGACGAATAAGACTGCAAACAGCAATAGAAAGGAATAAAACATTAACACGCGGGCCCCGATGTGCAAGATTCTCCTCCCACAAACATTTTACAGGCAGGGCGGACGCGCCGATCGTCTGTCATCGGATGGACGGCTCCTGCCAATTGATCCGGGTATCGGTTGACCAGCCTTTGGGAGCGCAGCTATACTGGCTCCTGTAATTGCAACTCGGTTGCATTAAGTGAACAATAGAATTTGGCTGCCTCATTGCCAATCTCCACTTCCGTTTCGTTATTTGCAACGGCGTTGCAGATTAGTCTGGCAAACGCAAAGCTCTCCTATGCCCTTCCCAGAGACTGAAGCTCCCGGCGCACTGCAAACCGCGTTGCTGACGCGGGGAATCCGTATGACGCGCCAGCGCCGCGTCATCCTTGAGATCATTGAGACCGCAACCCAACACCTGGATGCCGCGCAGATTCTTCGCAAAGCCGTCCGCGTGGATGCCAACATTAACCGCGTCACGGTGT
>PLBD01000153.1 GCA_003135315.1 Acidobacteriaceae bacterium
CCGGATGTCGTCGTAAGGCGCCAGCTTAATCTCCGGCAGAATCTCAAACGAGGCCTTGAACCTGAGGGGTTCGCCTTCATGGATGTGCAAGTCGGTGACCCGCGGCTGCGACACCGGCGACAGGTGTTGCTTCTTGGCTTCTTCGCGAAAATACCGCGGCACCAGGGCCTCCACCACCTCGCTCTTGATCTCCTCGGCGAAGCGTTGCCGCACGATCGAGGCAGGGACCTTGCCCTTGCGAAAGCNNGGCACCTTGCCCTTGCGAAAGCCGGGAATGCGCGCCAGTTTCTGATAGCGGCTTACCAGGCTATCAGTTTCGGTTTTAACGACCTCGGCCGGGACCTCGACTGTGAGGTCACGCTGACACGGGTTTGGTTGATCGGAAGAACTGGTTTCGGCTGGTGTGGCTTCAATCGTCAATGCATTGCCTTCAGAGCTTGGATATGGCGTGCTCAACACTGGCATGCGCGCTGCGGGTGGATGTGCGCACTACCGGCGTCCTCAGCGATTGGCGGAGATTCCCGCCAATTGCCTCAACTTAAGTTTATGAGAGCGGTGCGGAGCGGTCAAACGGCGGCCAAGGGCAGGCCAGCTACAGGTCGATTCCCAGGCCCGCCGAGTTGCCCTTATCCGCAACGACAGTCTGTCGGGCTTGGCAGGCTCACGAAGCGTCGAGCTTGGAATGCAACGCTTTCAAGTAAGCGTCTATGGTCGCGGTGTAGCCTTGCACGTAGCGGGAGACGAACCGGAAGGTGGGATTGTAGACCTCGCCATTCTCGGTGATCGTCAGCGTTGAGCCGTCGCTGGCGGGCGCGATCTCATAGGTCCAGCTGCCGCCAAAGGGAAGATGCGGATCGGCGATGCATGTGATGAGCTTCTGCGGCGACACGGACTCGACTGCTTCATACGTGATCTTCTGTCCATGACTGCCGTATTCGATCCACTTGCGTTTTCCGTCATCGGAGGGAAGGATTTCAAACTTCTGGATCTCCGGTCTCCACGTCGGCGGGCCGGCAATGACGTCCCAAACTTGTTGCGGCGTTTGCCGGAAAGCCGCCGTACGGGTCGCCGTGTGTTTCACCGGCAACCGGGAGCCGAGCAACGCGATGACGGCGACTGCGCCGCCCAGCACAAGCAGGATTGCGACGATTGACTTCAGCATGAAGTGGAAACTCCACATGGGATGGTGCTGACGCCGCAGTCTAGACTGAAACAATGGCCTTCGGCAAGCGAGGCAATATACGCATCTGTGGACCGCCGCTACAATTGCAAAGATGTCTTCCGCTCTGACTGTGCTCAATCATGAAGTGGTCGAGTGCACGCGCTGTCCTCGGCTGGTGGCTTATCGCGAACAAATTGGCCGTGAGAAGCGCCGTGCGTATCACGACCACGAATACTGGGCGCGGCCGGTTCCCGGCTTCGGCGATCCACACGCCCGTGTGCTCATTCTCGGACTCGCTCCGGGCGCCCACGGTTCCAACCGCACCGGCAGGCCGTTCACCGGAGACGCTTCGGGTAAGTTTATGTATCCCATCCTGTACAAGGTGGGTTTCGCATCGCAGCCCGACGCCGACCATCGTGACGATGGCTTGAGCTTGCTCGACTGCTACATTACAGCTGCCGTCCGCTGCGCTCCGCCTGATAACAAGCCTCTACCCTCCGAGCTTGCCAACTGTGCGTCGTTTCTCGATCGCGAGCTGGCAATCTTGAAAAACCTGAGGGTAGTGGTCGCACTGGGCAAAATCGGCTTCGATGCGTACTTGAATTACTTGAAGCGTCTCAGCCTGATTCAGAGCCGGGCGGCTTATGCATTTGCCCATGCCGCAAGCTACCCAATGCCGAACGGAGTCGTGCTGCTGGCGTCGTATCACCCTTCAAACCAGAACACGGCGACTGGCAAGCTGACGGCCACGATGTTCGAGCAGGTGTTTCGCGAAGCGAAGAGGATCGCCGCGCGCAAGTAATCTCCATTGACCTTGGTTGACAATAGGAGGCCACAGTGTCACGATTCGCACGCGGGCTGTCAGCTACAGTCTGCGCAAGGGATGGATCAAATGGGAACAAAATTATTTCGAACCCTGACGATTGGAATTTGCCTGCTGGCTTTCGCGGCAGTCAACGCCGTCGCAGCTACCAGCCGGTCAGCTGTGGGAACCTGGAGGCTTGACGTCTCCAGATCATCCTACGAGAACATGCCCGCACCAAAATTCGAGAAACTGGTCGTTACCACAGATAAGCCCGACGCAGTGAAATGGGCCTTAACGGGGGCTTCCAACGACGGCAAGACTTATATCTCCATGTACGACGGACCCATCGACGGCAAGGACCGTCCCTTCGGGAACAGCTCAGTGGGTAACAGTATCGCCTACACCAGGGCAGCGTCTGGCGTTGAATGGACGGTAAGGAACAAGAGCGGGGCCGTCATCGAAACCGGGAGCAGTCAGCTCTCGCCAGACGGGAATACGCTGACCCTGAAGGGAACTACGCAGGGGCCCAGCGGGAAATCGAACTTTATCTCGGTGTTTGAGCGGGTGCCGTAACCTGCCGAAGGCAGAGGTGACCCTAGCCTGGCGCCAGTTCGTTGATTCTGGCTGCCATTTTGACGTCGCGTTGTGTTACTCCTCCGGAATCGTGCGACACCAAAGCCAGCGTGACCTTGTTGTAGTTGATCAGGATGTCGGGATGATGGTTCACAGCTTCTGCAGCTTCCGCGATATGGTTCACGAATTCCATGGCTTGGAGAAAACTTGCGAACTGGAAAACGCGCTCGATGGTGTTGCCGCTCGTCCTCCAGCCGGGAAGCTGTTGCAGGGCCGTTTGAATTTGGGCATCGGATAAAACTGTGCTCATGCGAATTCCTTACTGGCTTCTAATACTACGCACCTGCCGAGTTGCTTAATCTACTGGTTCCCGCGGCCATAGCCGCTGGACCGTGACCGGTGTTTCGACTGTTTCGGTGGCTTGCACACACTAACGCCGCGTGTTGTTGCCTCCAATCTCGTTTCTCAGCTTCAGCCAGATCTGCTCGGATACTCCGAGGAACACCTTCACGATCTCGGGGTCAAACTGTTTGCCGGCGTTGCGTTCGATCTCGCGCCTTCCGGAAGAAATGGATTGCGCGGCACGGTAGGGCCGATCGGAAGTGATGGCGTCGAACGTATCGGCAATGGCGAATATGCGTGCTCCCAGGGGAATTTGGTCGCCCTTGAGGCCGCGGGGATAGCCGCTGCCGTCGTAGCGTTCCTGGTGTGAATAGACGATGTCGGCCGCCTCTTGTAAGAACGGTATCTTGCGCAGCATCTGGTACCCAAGAGAGGCGTGCTCGCGCATAATGGCCTGTTCCTCCGCGCTGAGACGCCCGGGCTTGCGCAAAATCGCATCGGGAATCGCCATCTTGCCCACGTCATGCAGGAAAGCGCCGCGGGCGATGATGCGGACTCGTTCCTGCGGCAACTCCATTGCACGCGCAATGGCGATCGTGAAGGCTGTGACGCGCCGGGAGTGACCTTCCGTTTCCGCGTCCTTCAGGTCCAGCGCGTCGCCCAGGGCCTCCAGCGTGATGTCGTAGGAGCGCTCCAGATCGGCGAGGGCTTTTCGCAGCATCTCAGTCCTGGCAGACACCAGCGACTCCAGGTTCGTCTGATACTCCAGGTTCTCCAGTCGCAGCCGGCGGGTCTCCAAGGCCCGGCGCACCATCGCCAGCAACTGCTCCCTTTCGAACGGCTTCAGGAGGTAATCGTAGGCGCCGTTCCGGATGGCGGCGAGCGCCACGGAAATGTCGTACACCGCTGTCACCATCACCACCGGGATGTCCGGGTTTACCTCCTTCATCTTGGAAAGCAAAGTCAAGCCATCCACGCCCTCCATGATCAGGTCGGACAGCACAATCGAGATGTTCTCGTTGGAACGCAGCACGGCCAGCGCATCGTGAGCCGACGACACAGGACGGCACTCGAACCCAGCTTGAAACAGGATCGAGCACATTATGTCCCGAACCGACGTCTCGTCATCCACTACTAATATGCGCCCATCAGCCATTAGGACAAAGGGTCTCCACCCCACAGTTACTGCTGCGTCTCTCGATTGTATTGTTGTCAGGACTTGGCGACACAATTGTACCCAAACAATTTACGTTTCTGGCTACAGGTGTTTACAGCTTTTGCCAATGTCAACTGCTAGCTTTTCTGCGACCCCTCCTCTGCGCTTTCCAGTTCCTCTTCCTCCTCACGCTTGAGCGGACGCAGAAGCGGGAACAGGATCACATCGCGAATAGAGCGCGAGTCGGTCAGCAGCATCGTCAGGCGGTCGATGCCGACTCCTTCCCCGGCCGTCGGTGGCAATCCATACGACAGCGCACGAATGTAGTCCTCATCCATCTGGTGGGCTTCTTCGTCGCCGCGGGCGCGCTCGCCCAGTTGTTGCTCAAAGCGCCGCCGCTGTTCCTCAGGATCGTTGAGCTCGCTGAAGGCGTTTCCAATCTCCAGACCGCCGGCAAAAATCTCGAATCGCTCCACCCAGTCGGCGTTCTCTTCCGGCTCGCGCTTGTTTTTCGACAGTGGCGAAATCGCCAACGGAAAATCGTAGATGAATGTGGGCTGAATGAGGTGCGGCTCGGCAACGTACTCGAAGATCTCGGCGATAGTCTTTCCATCCGGCGCGGTACGATCGTACGGGATGTGCGGATTTGCCGCATTGAAACGGTGCACCATGGCGCCGATCTGTTCCGAACTGGCGAAGTCGCTCATCTGCGGTTTGTCGCCGGCGTTCTCCGGCCAGAACCTGATGATGGCTTCGCGCATCGAAAGGCGCTGCACCTTGCCGAAGTCGATCTCATGCCCATTGAAGTGCGCGACGGTGGTGCCGTTAACGTCCCGCGCCACTTGTGCCAGCATCTCCGCTGTGAAGTCCATCATGTCGCGATAATCCGCATACGCCATGTAGAACTCCAGCATGGTGAACTCGGGATTGTGCTGCGTCGAAATGCCCTCGTTGCGAAAATTGCGGTTGATCTCATAGACGCGGTCCATGCCGCCCACTACCAGCCGCTTCAGGTAGAGCTCGGGCGCAATGCGCAAATAAAGATCGACGTCCAGCGCGTTGTGATGCGTGATAAACGGCTTGGCTACCGCACCACCGGCGATGGGATGCATCATGGGCGTCTCCACCTCAACGAAGCCGTGCGCGTCGAGGAAGCGCCGCATCGATTGCACTACCTTCGCACGCTTGATGAACACTTCGCGCACGTCGGGGTTCATGGTGAGATCGACATAGCGTCTGCGATAGCGCGTCTCTACGTCCTGCAACCCGTGCCACTTCTCCGGCAAGGGAAGCAGGTCCTTCACCAGGAAGGTGATCTGGTCGACGTGAACCGTCAACTCGTTGGTGCGCGTGCGGAAGAGATAGCCTTTTATGCCAATGTAGTCGCCGATGTCCAGCAGCTTGTAGAGCTGAAAGCCCTGCTCGCCAACTGAGTCGAGGCGGACGTAAATCTGCAACCGCTTGCCGCCTTGCTGCAGATGAGCGAAGCCGGCCTTGCCTTGCACGCGGATCGACATCAGTCTCCCGGCAACGCTGACATTGATCCGAGGCGACTCCAGCTCCGGAACGGTCTTGGTGGAAAACTCGGCGACGATTTGCGGGATTAGGTGCGTGGTCTCGTAGCGATAGGGATATGCGGACTGCCCCAGCGCCTCAATCTGTTTCAGCTTTTCTTTGCGTAACTCGTAAATTTTCTGGTCAAGTGCCACAGTGAGTCCTGATGCCCCGCATCCAGCGAGGGAGGAGGATGGAAACGTTGATTATAGAGGGTACAGGCGGTGCGCGATGGCGAACGTTGAGGGCGCCCAGTATAATTCATCGCGCATTATAAACTAAGCCAGCGGAGTCCACCCTTGCCTGCACTCGATCCCGCAGCGACTGCCAACCACTTTGAAGGTGTCAGTCCGATTTTGACCGTGAAGAATATTCTCGCCAGCATTGACTATTACGTAGGTGTTCTCGGCTTCAAGGTTGACTGGGGTGGTGCCACCGGGTTCGCATCAGTTTCCCGTGACGGTTGCCACATCATGCTATGCGAAGGCGACCAGGGGCATCCCGGCGCTTGGGTCTGGGTCGGCGTCGGGGACGCCGGAAAGCTTTTCGAAGAATACAAAGCCAGCGGCGCGAAGATCCGGCATCCCCCGACCAACTACGAATGGGCCTACGAGATGCAGGTGGAGGACCTGGACGGGAACGTGCTTCGCCTTGGCTCGGATCCAAAGGTGGGCGAGCCCACCGGACCGTGGCTCGACATGCATGGCATTCATTGGGAGAGGTTACCCGACGGCAAATGGATTCGGACAGCAGCGAAAACAAGGTAACCACAGGGATCGCCCCACTGCCGCGAATTCGCGTCACTCGTCGCCGGCGAGGAGACGCCACGACTGATCTAAATCCGCAGGCCGGACGAATGGCAGACGAGTCAAGGGTGCGGGGCTGGATGCACAGGCGTGCCCGGCGCAGGATCGCCACGGGCATGGTCCGAGGGCCGCAAGTCTGTCCCGTGCGTTTCTGGAGCGATCAGCTCTTGCGTCGATCGATCACTCACCATGGTGCGCAAAAGCCCGTCACGACAGAACCACCAGCCGCGAAAAACCTGTTCCTCACCGTAGCGGACGCGCAATGGCCGCCAAAGCGAATCGCCGCCCAGCAGCGGGGGAGAATTCTCGCAAGCTGGAGACTTTGTATCATCAAGGGCTGAAACGCAGGATTCATTGATTGCAACCGAAACACACCGCGTGTCGCTTCGCAGGCCTGTACCGAGCGCCTTAAGCGCGCTCTCCTTCGCACTCCAGATCAGGGCTATCAAGGCGAATCGGGCCGGCTCGGCCGCTTGCCTTGTCATTGCCTGTTCTTCCGCAGTGAAATAGTCGCCGACGAATGCGTCGCTGCGCGGCTCGACAACCTCCACGTCGCAGCCGAGCACTGCATCGGGTTCCCCCACTGCACAGGCCGCTATTCCGCCACGATGACTGAGGGATATGGAAACATCGCCGGGCGCCGCCTCAATAAAGACCTCCGGCGCACCGGAGGCAGCCGGTCGTATTTCGATCGTGGCCAGAATCCCAGGATCATGCGGCAGTTCAAGGTATGCGGCAATCGCGCGTTTCGCAGTCCATCGGCCCAGACGCCAATCGGCTCGGCGTTTCGGAAAGCGCAGACTGCCCAGATGCGACGTCTCCCAGGCGCTGAACCAATCGTCTTCCGTGCGCACATCCGCCAACGATTGTTCCAGCCAAAGTACTCTCATCAATCCGCCTGCAGGGCTGAAGCTCGCGTCTCCGGGAGATCTGAGCTTGAGACCGTCTTCTTCGCAGCTCGCGCCGCCTCTTCCTTACCTATGCCACGCGCAATCGCTCCAATGAGATAAGGCCGAAGCTCTCGCGGCGGGATGATTCTGTGCAGCGCCCCTACCTCAAGAGCGCGATGCACGCTGTGGATGCGATCGAACTCGGCCGCCATCTCGCCCAGCTTTTCGGAATGCACAACCTGGAAGAGTTTATTCCATTCCGAACGCAGCCGGTCCTTCTCCGAGCCTTCGGCATGGGCAATAGCCTGAGACAGAGCATCCATTCGCGGATCCTTGCGCGCTCGGGTGTCGACCTCTCCGGCAAACACCACGGCAGCAGCTGGAGCACCCCCGATTACCGACGCGTAGGTTCCTTCCAGCGCTATGACTTCCAGTTGCTCGTTGAGGGCGCGCGAGAAAACAACATACGCGCCTCCGTGATAACGCGAGACCACGCAGAACACCATTGGTCCCTTGAAGTTCACTACGGCCCGGCCAATCTCCGCGCCATACTCCAGTTGCAGGCGCCGCATGGATTCCGGCGAGCCGTCGAAGCCCGAAAGATTGGCGAGCACGACCACCGGCCGGTTGTTGCTGGCCGAATTGATGGCGCGCGCCAGCTTCTTGGAGGAGAGCGGAAACAGCGTGCCGGCCGTCCAGTAGTCGGGCCCGTCGGCAGGAACGAATCCAAAGCGCGGCACGGGTTGGGATTCGATACCCAGCAGACAAACCGGATAGCCGCCCAGATGGGCATCCCACACCACAGCGGTTTCGGCCGATCGCATACCTGACCAGCGCTCCAGCGGCGTATGGTCCTGATCCACCGCCGCCATCATCACGCTGCGGATTTCGAATGCATTCTTCCGGCCGGCGTTGGTCTCGTCCGAAAAGATCTGGCCTATGCGTGTGAAACCCTGGCCGTTGCCGTCTCCATGCGGGTACACCTGCACGTCGCGATCGACGGGATCGCTGGTTGCAGCCCGCCGCGGGAACCGCTCACCTGGCACTACGTAGGTGTGCTCGTAATGCTGCAGCAGGATCTTGCAGGCCTCGTCGATATCGCGGGCGAAATACTGCGCTTGCCCATTGAAGCCCATGATGCGGTCGTAGCCGCCGATACCCTGATTGTCCTCCGCCGAGACGCTGCCGGAATAATCCAAGGCGCGTTTGCCGGTCAGCACCATTGCCGCCTTGGGAGTCATGATCAGGATGCCGCGGGTATGCATCAGCATGGTCGCCTCAGCATTCCAATATGGCTGCGCGCCCACGTTGATGCCGTTAACGATCAGGTTGATTTCGCCACCAGCCTGCGTAAACTCAATGATCGCGCGCAGGACGCGGGCGATCCAATCCATGTTCTCGACACCGCTGTTCATCGAGATCTTCGCGCCCGCCGATAACGTAAACCACTCCAAGGGGACCTGCATGGCCTGGGCTAATTTCAATGCCGCCAGAATTCGCGCGCATTCCGGCTCGGCGAGCGCGCCCAGATCCTTGCTGGGATCACCAAGAAGCACAACCCGTTTCATTCCTTCGGGATACTTGTCAGTAAAGTTGCGAAGGGTGCCTGCGATGATGTTGGCTGTGTTCTGACCATAAGGACGATGTACCGGAACCAGTTGTCCCTCGGCATCAAGATCATGCTCGACGAACTCGCCGGGCGGGAAGTCGGCCCGCGTGTCTCTGGGCGATGACGTGAGCATCTTCACAATCTCGAAGGGATACAGCAGCCCCCGCTGACGCATCTTCACGACTTTCTGATCGTAGGCCGTCAACGGCTTCATGGGTTGCAGTTTGCTCGCCGGCCGAAACGTGATCAGCATTCCAGCATCGCCCGGGGCAGAGATCCGCATCACCGTATCCCGAAGTTCTCCAGTTCGCGGATTGGGGATACGAACGCGAACCACTACCTGCTCTAGACCGATGCCGTCCGCCAGGGGCGCCAGCCGATGGACGATATCGTTGACTTCCTCCGGCTTAAGGTTGAGCGTCGGCCAGACATAAAGAAAAATGCGATTCCAGTACAGCCGTTCGCGCGGCGTGCGCTTCATCTGAAACTGCCGTATGGCTGCAACGGCCTCGCTGAACATGCGTTCAAGGTACGGAAGCTGGACGATCCTTCGCCATTTATCCCGCACGGGAGTCAGATCGCGCACTTCCGCCACGGCAAACAGGCGTTCATCCTTCGGATTATCGTTGGCCACGGCATGCAGCAGATAGACATCCTCCACCGATGGCAAACGCTCGATCTTGAAGTTTGCCAAACGCCATAGGTGCAGACGCTCGCCCATCCTGGGATGAACGCCACGGAAGAGTCCCACCTCTTTGTAGCCGTCCGCGGAAGGTTCGTAGGTAAAGTGCTGCATCGCGCCCATGCCGGGATCGCCGGCAGCGCCCGACACAGCGACCACTACGCGTCGAATGGCACGGGGAAATGCAGCCAGGTTGGTAACGGAGTGAATCTCACTCTGGGTGCACTCCGGTTCGGGGAGTGAATCCTGCTTCCAGGTGAAGAAATCGAGGACGATGTCTTCGTCTTTCGGCACCTCGGCCAGGAAAGGAAACAATTCGCGCATGGTTTCACCCAGACGGGGATACTCTGCGTAAGCCATGAACACATGAATCTGCTTGTGATCTTCCTCGTACTGCGCGGTTGCAAAACAATGTCCTTCGATGGATAAGGCGCGGAAGTTGCTCAGCCAGCGCATGTAATAGCGGGAGTTCACGACTTGCATCATGATCTGCCGCAACCCAGCCGATGCCGCAGGAAATCTCCTCGCCAGCAGGCTGGCCAGCGGTTGGGGACAGTCGACCAAGGCAGACATTCGTTGGTGCAGGTCCGGAGCGTCGGGGTGGGCCGCGAGATAATCCAGGTGTTCTTCCATCGACGCGTAGACCTGCTTGCGCCCATGCTCGAACACCGGTTGTTCGAAGCAGCGATAACGCAGTTCGCGGGCCAGATCACTGACGCTGGGGAAAAGCTCGCGAGTGATTGAGACCATGCGATCGAGCAATGCCCGGAGCGCCTCGTCCCCTGATGCTAAACTGGGGGTCAGCCCCGCCAGTCGCCGCTGCAGGACACACAGTATGGGCGCAATCTGCTGCTCTGCCTTCCGGTGCGACTTGTAGATCCACAGCAGGCATTCCTCAAGCTCAGGAGAGCGATCAAGTGTAGTAATCCCGTAGTGGGCTAAGGCTCCCTTCAGGGCCTTGACAAAGTCCCGAGGTAGTCCTTCGCCACGAGTGTCCAGCATTCGCAGATAGGAGAAAAGATAAGCCTCGGTGCTGGGGGCTTCGCTTCCGACTTGCTGGCTCGCGATAGGCTTCCTTCGGAACAGCGACCAAAGGTCAACAAAAATATTGAGAATCGCGTCTTCCTGGCGGCGTATCTCGGCCTCGTTGCTGTCCGCTCCCGCCATTTGCTTCCATTCGGCGACTAACCGCGAGTTGTGCTCCGGATTTACATCGAAGCCGAGCATTAACCGGCGAAGCTCTTCCAGGTTTTGCAGCCAGCGCGAGTCAGACGTTTGGCCATCGCCGTTGGCGGGAAGTGGCGCTCCAAACCTCACTCGTTCCGTCGATTCGGTTGCGGCTTGCGCAGCGTCAGGTTCGATCTGCAAAATTGGATCGCCGGTGCACACCTGGACATTGGGTATGGTCATCACTTCGCGAATTCTTCCTGGGAATGGCGCGATCAGTTGTGTTTCCATCTTCATGGCTTCGAGCACCGCGAGGCGGTCTCCGGCCGAAACCGTATCGCCGGGCTTGACCGCAATCGAAACCACAACCGCTGGCGACGGCGCTCGTACGACTCCACCGTCGTCGCGATCGATCCGGTGTGAGACACCGTCCATCTCCATGCGGAAGCTTGATCCCTGCTCAACCGCGACCACGTGAAACTTTTGGCCGAAGACAGTCAGCCAATATTCGTAGGGTCCAACCGATTCCACCTGAGCGTCAATGGACGACCCGTCTACCTCAATCCGGTATTGCCGCAGCCCCAGGCGGTAGACCTTCATGGAGTAGGCGTTATCGCAATACCGCAACTCCACGGCGTGTCCTATCTCACTGCGAACCTGTGGCCTGCCGCGCAGGGCCGAGGCATAAAACTGAGAATGTTCCACCCGAAGCTCGGACTCGTAAGACTTGATTGCCGCCATGACAAGTGCGACGTCAAGGTACTGGCGGGAGATGTGCTGACCCTTGGTTGCAAGGCGATCCATCCAGCCGATATCGACGTCTCCATTCTGGACCTCGTCCCGGCCCAGGAGGTCCAGCAGGAAGGCTCGGTTGCTGACGCCGCCTTTAATGACTACGACGCTTTCATGCAGCACCCGTTGCAGCCGGGCGAGAGCTTCGTGGCGGGTCTGACCGAACGCGATGATCTTGGCGATCATGGAATCGAATTCGGCAGGAATCGTGTCCCCTTCTTCCACGCCGGTATCGATTCGTATACCCGGTCCTGTCAACATGCGGAAACGCTCAATCACGCCGGGTGACGGGGCGAATCCGTTGTTTGGATCCTCAGCGTTCAGCCGCACCTCGATGGCATGACCAACGGTGGCAGGCGGATCGCCCTCCAGTCGCCCACCACGCGCCACATGGATCTGCAGTTTGACCAGATCGAGCCCGGTCGTACACTCCGTGACCGGATGTTCGACCTGCAGGCGGGTGTTCATCTCCATGAAGACGAATTGCTGCTTCTTCGGCTCATAGAGGAACTCGACGGTGCCCGCATTGTGATATCTGGCGGCCTGGCTTAGACGCACCGCTGTCTGCCGTAACTCCTGGTCCTGCTCTCGAGTAAGTGCCGGCGAAGGCGCCTCCTCCAGGATCTTCTGCTGGCGGCGCTGAATGGTACAGTCGCGGACTCCGGCCGCCCAGGTTGTCCCATGGTGGTCGGCGATGATCTGGACCTCAATGTGGCGTGCGCCGGCGATTACTTGCTCCAGGAAGACTGTGGGATCGCCGAAGGCCTTGAAGGCTTCGGCGCGAGCGCTGCCAAACGCGGTCTCGAAGTCGCCAGGAGACTGCACGCGTCGAATGCCGTGGCCTCCGCCTCCGGCCGTGGCCTTGACGAATACCGGATACCCAAGGCGCTCGGCCTGACGCCATGCCTCACTCAGCGTCTCCACCGGTCCGCCGCTCCAGTCGGCAACCGGTATCCGGGCCTGCTCAGCCAGACGTTTCGATGAGATCTTGTCACCCAGGAGCCGCATAACGTCGCCGTCCGGGCCGATGAAGACGATCCCCATTTCGCGGCACAGGTCGGCAAATTGCGCATGCTCAGCCACGAAGCCCCATCCTACCCAGACGGCTTCGGCCTCGGCCTTCCTTAAGGCGCGTTCCAGGTGGGGATAATCGACATAACAGCTCTTGAGGTGATTTGTATTGTGATCTGCGATCTGCGGCGCCCCGAGAGATACGGCCTCGTCCGCCTGGCGAACGAACATTGCATGGCGATCGGGATCGGTGAACAGAGCGATGGTGCGCAGTGCGGTACCGTACTCCTGGTTGAACTCGCGCGCTGCGTGGATAAAGCGCATTGCGGCTTCGCCACGGTTGACGATGGCGACCCGTTCAAATTTCTTCTCCATACTCCACCTTCAACTCGTCAGAACCCGTTGATGGCTATGAAATGACCTCCTGAGGGCACACTGCGTCGTGCAGCGCTTTCAGCGGCTCGGTGTCAACGCCGGAAGGGACCTGCGAAGTGCGATAGCCGTCCAGCCTGAGATAGCGGGTTCCTTCGCCGTCCACGACTTCTGCGTCAAACGTCCCCTCGGCGGGATGAGGCGTGACCAGTGCGTAGAAAGCGTGATGGTCCGTCAGATCCGGAGTCCCCGACCACGAGACGTCCTGTACCTGCCAGGGCAGCCCCATTCGGTTCTGCGCTGCCATCTCCCATAGCCCAGCCGTCTGGAAGCACAACTCGATCAGCCTGGGACCAAAGACCGTCGGCCCATCCGATGCCTTGCATTCGTCCGGTAACTGTGACCGCAAAGCGCCGACCATGTGCTCCCCATCCCACCACGCTTTTTCCAGCACCTGGTACGCCGGACCGTGGAAGTAGATGCGATAGATATGCGCGGCGTCGACAATTGCCTCAGCCGAAAGCCGCGGCTTGGGCCCGGTGATTGCGCCAGGTGTCTGCCGACTGACCCGCACGCGCGCGGTGAAGTGCGTCGTCTCCTGTGGCTCGGTTTGGCCTGCCAGTTTTCGTCGGCCAAAGAGACGGCAATCTGCAATCAGTTTTTCGCCCTGCCCATAGAGGACGGCTTGAATCATGACTGTCCTGGGCTCGTCCTTGTAGAACTTGAACGGCGCCAGGAAATTCACCTCTTCGATCGCTTCAATGAACCAGCCGGGGTGCAGACACAGCGCCGCTTCCGCAAATGCCTCGATGCCCATGACGCCGGGCAGTACGGGGATGCCATCAATCTGATGGTCGTAGAGGAACGGCTGCAGCTTGGGATCCAGTGTGGTCTCCATCGTGAGGCCGCTATAGATGCCAACTCCGGTGATTTTGCCGACCATTGGACCCTGAAACTCGCCGGAAGCGGCCAATGCCGCCACGTCCAGCCCTCCCGTGGCGTCCCACTCATTCAGCAAACTGCCGAGACGCTTTGCGATGAGGACTTCGCCGGTCCGGTCTCCAGCGGTCAGTTCGCGGCGGATCACCGGGATGGCGGCGTCCGGCGGCAGCATGTCGATGC
>PLBD01000448.1 GCA_003135315.1 Acidobacteriaceae bacterium
CAGCGAGAAGCTGTGTTGTAACACGCTGCCGCTCGCATCGAGCATCAGGATGGAAAACATCTGGTAGTCGATGATGCGGGTCAGCAGGTCGGCAATGCGCTTCAGCAACTGGTCGACGTTCAGGATCGAGGTGAGTTCGCGGCTGATCTCGGTCAACAACGTGAGTTGCCGCGCCTGCCGCGCCACCCGCGTGTAGAGGCGCGCGTTTTCAATGCCCGCGGCGATGCGCGAGGCAAACAGCGTCAGCAGGCGCTTGTGTTCGTCCGTGAAGGCGCCAGGCTGCGCGGCCTCCACATCGATGACGCCGATGACTTTGTTCTTGGCAATCAGCGGTACCGCCAACTCGGAGCGCACGCCGGGAGCCGAGTTGATGAAGTTTTCTTCCGCCGCAACGTCGTTGACCAGGACAGCTGCCCGTCGCTGCACTGCCTGTCCCGTGACGCCTTGGCCAACCTTGATGCGGATGCGCTCCGCGACCTCGGGTGGATGGCCGACCTGAAAGCGGATGCGAAGGTCCTGCGTCTTCTCGTTCAGCAGCAGGATGGCAAAGATTTCGTAGTCGATGAATCGCTTCAGCATCTCCGCCACCCGCTGCAGAAGCGTGTTCAGGTCCAGCGTAGTGTTGACCGCGTCGGCGACCTCCAGCAGATAGGAATCGAGCGTCGTGGAGACCAGTGGCTGTGGGGTGACGGATGACATTGCGCTCGGCTCTTGCCCTTCATGATAGCAGCCGCTTGTTTGGGACTAAGGCTTCGGGCCGGGCGAAAGTATCCTTCGCCTACGAATGTTCAGGCAGCGCGTTTCCAGCGATCGTGAATCG
This sequence comes from Acidobacteriaceae bacterium, assembly GCA_003135315.1. Lineage (GTDB taxonomy): Bacteria > Acidobacteriota > Terriglobia > Terriglobales > Acidobacteriaceae > Bog-257. The sequence continues at coordinate 821 of PLBD01000448.1, forward strand.
TCCTCCGACGCCGATTTGTCGTAAGTTGCGGCGCACCTTCGCACCCACTAGAATTCTTGCCTGGCAGCACACCTTAATTCTACGCACTTTAATCTCGCACGAGGCCCAGCAATGAATCTCCGAGGAAATCGTTTGACGTGGCTTGGCCACGCAACCTTCCGCATTGAAACCAAGGACGGAACGGTAATTTACGTTGATCCCTGGCTGAGCAATCCGCTCTGTCCGGAGGATGAAAAAGACGTGAAGAAGTGCGACTTGCTGCTGTGCACGCACGGCCACGGCGACCACATTGGCGATGCCGTCAAGATTGCAAAGCAACACAATCCCGTGGTCGTCGGCATCTATGAACTCTGCGCCTGGATGCAGAAGAAAGGCGCAAAGCAGATCTCGCCCATGAACAAGGGAGGCACGCAAACCGTCGCCGGCATCGGGATCACCATGGTGCACGCTGTCCACTCCTGCGGCATTGAGGATGACGATGGCAGCATGGTGTACGGCGGCGAGGCTTGCGGATACGTGCTGGAGTTGCCGGGCGGCGTTAAGCTGTACCATGCCGGCGACACCGCGGTCTTCGGCGACATGCAGATCATTCGCGAACTCTATTCGCCCGAGATCGCGCTGCTACCCATCGGTGACCATTTCACCATGGGGCCGCGCGAGGCCGCCTACGCCTGTAAACTGCTTCAGCCGAAGGCGGTCATCCCCATGCACTTCGGGACATTCCCGCTGTTGACCGGACGGCCAGCCGAATTGCAGAAACTCCTCGGTCCGGGCGGCCCGGAGATCGTGGAGATGAAGCCCGGACAAACACTGTGAAGATGCGTAGTTCAACTAAAGAGAACGAGCTTCCATCTTGAAATTGTCATTACGAGCGCCATTTTTTGGCGCGAGGAATCTGCTTTTTCGTTGAGGAAACGAGAACAGATCCCTCGCTGCGCTCGTGATGACAATTTCGTATTGTGTAACAGCCAATAAGGAATCGACCTACAACGCTGTACACTCAACTGCTTAGGATCATCCATGACCAGCTTTACTGATGAACGTGTAGAGAACTACCTGTATGCCATGCTTCCGCAGCGCGATCCAGTGCTGCAGGAGATGGAGCGCCAGGCCAAGGAGCGCGACATTCCCATCGTCGGCCCCGCTGTCGGCCGCCTCTTCTACCAGTACGCGAAGTTGATCAAGGCGAAGACCATCTTCGAGATGGGCTCGGCCATCGGCTACTCCACTATCTGGTGGGCAAAAGCCGCCGGCGAAGGCGGCAAGGTCCACTACACCGACGGCAGCCGCAAGAACGCTGACGAAGCCCGGCGTTACTTCACTCAGGCCGGCGTCGCCGATCGCATCGAGATTCACACTGGCGATGCTTTAGAGCTACTGTCCGAGCGCAAAGAGCAGTTCGACGTCCTCTTCTGCGATGTCGACAAGCACGACTATCCGCGCGTCTTCAACATGGCGGCGGCGCGCGTGCGCCCAGGCGGACTCTTCGTCACCGACAATACTTTGTGGAGCGGGCGCGTCGCCTACGCTGCTGGCAATCCCGATCTACCTAAGCCCGAGCCGGACAAGAAAACCGAAGGCGTAGTCGAACTCAACCGGCTGCTCTACTCCTCGCCCGATTGGTTCACCACCATTATCCCTTTGCGCGACGGCGTTTCTGTCGCCATGAGGCTCTAGCGTCGATGGCCGACAACTTCCAATCTGACATTCTCGCTATCGCCGCGCACCGCGACGATGTGGAGCAGACCTGCGGCGGCACGCTGCTCAAAATGGCCGAGCGCGGCCATCGCACTGCCATCCTCGACCTGACCCAGGGCGAGATGGGCACGCGCGGCACGGTCGAAGACCGCGCCCGCGAAGCGGACGAAGCGGCGCGCATCCTGAAAACCGGCTGGCGGCACGCGCTCGACATTCCCGACGGCCGCGTGGAAAACACCTACAAGAACCGCCTGAATGTCGCCAGCGTCATCCGCCAACTTCGTCCCCGCGTGCTCATCCTGCCCTACTGGCAGGCCCGCCATCCTGATCACGCCACTGCGTCGGTGCTGGGCTACGAAGCGGCGTTTCTGGCGGGACTCGCCAAGCTCGATCTCGACGAGCCGCCGCATCGCCCCTTCAAGATCATCTATGCCAGCCTTTATGCCGACGTTCGTCCAACCTTCGTGGTTGACATCTCGGCGCAGTTCGAGACGCGCTTTGCCTCGCTGATGGCCTACAGCTCGCAGTATGAAGACCAGAAGACGGGCAGCGGGCTGTTTCCGCGGCAGGCGGAAATACGCGAGCGCATCGCGGCCATGGCCGGCTACTACGGCCTGCTCGCCGGAGTGCAGTACGCCGAGCCGTTTGTGCAGAAGGAAGTGGGGCTCGTGGAGGACCTGCTGACGGTGCCGGTGCAGTCGATATAGGTATATTGGTAGATCAATATGGTAGATTGGTATACAATGCCAGTATGGCACTAAATATAAAAAACAAAGAGACGTATAGCCTTATCGAAGAACTGGCGAGGACCACGGGCGAGAACATGACAAAGGCCGTGACCGAAGCGGTTCGCCAGCGATTGGAACGATTACAAAGAAAACGAAACACGGGACTTGCTGATCGCCTGCTGCGAATTGGAAAGGATTGCGCTGCCCACCTTAAAGAGCCGTACCGAACGATAGAGCATGGCGATTTGCTCTATGACGAGAAAGGGCTGCCGCGGTGATTCTCGACACCTCAGCCGTCATCGCGATTCTGCGCGACGAGCCGGAGGCGGCGCAATTTGCGGAAGCAATTGAAAATGCCGATCAGCGCCGGCTTTCGGTGGTGAACTACGTGGAAGCTGCGGCGCTCATCGACAGCAGTCGTGATCCAGTCGCAACCAGGCAATTTGACGAGTTGTTGCGCGAAGCGGAGATCACAATTGAGGTGGTTACGATTGGGCAAGCCCAAGTGGCGCGGGCCGCGTATCGCGACTTTGGCAAAGGCAGCGGACACCAGGCGAAGCTGAATTTCGGTGATTGCTTTGCCTACGCCCTTGCCAAAGAAATGTCCGAGCCGCTGCTCTTCAAAGGCGACGATTTCGTTTACACGGATATTGAAGCAGCATTGTGAGAAATCTCCCCTGGCGAATTTCCGCTTACTTCTTCCTCTCCACCAGAAAGTGCGCAATCTCGCGCAGAGTCGCGGCGCGATCGCCGAAGCCATCCAGCGCGGCCGAAGCCTGAGCCACCAGTTCATCGGCTTTCTTGAGCGAGGCGTCAATCCCAAACAGCGCTGGATAGGTTGCCTTCTCGGTTGCGGTGTCTTTGCCGGCGGTCTTGCCCAGTTGCTCCGAGGTCTGTGTCACGTCCAGCACGTCATCCACAATCTGGAACGCCAAGCCGATGTTCTGTCCAAAGTCGCGCAGGCTCTGAATCTGCTTCTTCCTGGCTCCCGCATAAATGCCCCCGGTGACCACGCTCGCGGTCAGCAGCGCGCCGGT
>PLBD01000077.1 GCA_003135315.1 Acidobacteriaceae bacterium
GATAATGAGCGCCCTCTGGCTGCGCTCGCTAGCAGTGGAGAAGCTGGCTGGTGCAGAACCGGCCACAATTCAGAGCGACATCACACACGACGCGGCGTTGGACGACAATTTCTTTCAAGTCGAGCTGCGAAAAGTCGCGGACAACAGCTTTAACATTCACGAGATTGGTACCCGTTTCGTCTTCCTTGAACCGGAGAATCAGCGCGCTAAGTTAATGTCCTTTGCCCGCAATGACAAGCTGTTCACTGCCGGCGAAGATCTGGCTCAGCTGGCCCTGGAAACCCGGTACGTCATCGGTGGCGCAGGAGACGCACCCAACAAATTTCATGTGATTGTGTTGCGAGGAGATTGGCTGAAGAAACCGTGGGATGACCTCGACCCTACGGATCATCCCGATCAGTGGGACGATCGCATACCCATTCTCGTCTTGCCAGAAGAGCCTGACGACTTTCAGGCGCGACTCGGTGAGTGGCTCAAGACCCACGTCCCCCGCCGGCGGAACACCCTCCGTTTCCTAATTCCGAAATCAGGAAGCCAGAACGCATTCCTCGATCGTGACCTGATCATCCTAGCCCGCGCCATCGTAAAGGCCGAGGAATGGAAGAAAGAGGATAGCGAGTACGGAAAGCTCCACACGAAATACAGGGGCGAACTGCACGGCATTCTTAAGATTCGCTTCGACCGATACGCCATACTCGATACTTGGAATTATCAGGAGCCGAACAAGTGTCATTTCCACATCGAGAACCACGGAGCGCAGGGCGGCCGAATTCCGGAAGCGATTGATGAGTCGGTGCGACAGAATCTCTTCATCCCTGAAGATTTTCAGGATCTAGTGATGGCCCACGCCAAGAACAGCGAGACGGTGGCCAAGCTGATCCTTGAGCTTGGCGAACCGCGTCCGAACCAGGCTGCTTGCATCCCTTGGCTCGGCGATGTCGAAGCGAAGGAGCGTCTGGTTCGCGTATGCGCCAAGGGCAAGATCGCGATCAACATCCGCGGATTGGAATTCCTGCAAGTGAAGCCTGGCGAGGATTCCGATGNNCGCGTACAACCGGATGAAGGCGAAAATCCCCTCCGGCAAGCACCTGGAGGAGACTTGGATTCTCCTGCCCGATGCGGTGGCCGCTGCGGGCGGATACAAGCCGCCGATCCCTGCCCCGGCGCCAGGAGGTCCACTCTTTGCAACGACGCCCTTCACCGATCCTCCAACCGGAGATCAGCCAGACGGAGGAGCAATTCCCGATCCTGGTTCCATTTTCGGTGGGCCCCTGCCCGCGGCGCTCGTCAATTGTCACGCCCCGGCAACGTCGGCGCTGAATCTTCTGGGGAAGACGGAATCATGGGGCGTGGGTCCCGCGACAAGCGTGAAGAACGTAAACCTCAAGGTGGAACAAGTCACTGGCGCTCAGTTGCAAAAGCTTCTGAAGAGCCTGCCGGACGGCATCTCGTATGAGCTGAATCTGGACAAGGAGTCCAGCTAATGGCGCTCCCGTTGGATATTGTCCGCCGTATCCAGAGCGAAACGCCCGACAAGGCGTGGCGAACCGTCCTGAATCACGCATGGAGCGTCTGTGCCGATCCCATCGCAATCGATGCGCCAACGAAAGAAGTGATGAGGCGGGAGCGAGAACTCTATCCGCTTGACCTATATCTCGCCACCGCAGGTTACGATCTTTGGGCTCAGATGGAAAGCTCCGCTCCGCGTAACACCAGTGCGCTTGCTTTGTGGTGGGCGCAAGGCGGTCCAGGACGGGCAGTGCTTATCTTGGATGCACTCTCCTTGCGGGAAGTCCCGTGGATCCTACAGGCGGCGCCGAAGTTAGGGTACACAGTTCAGGCCGGGCGGGTTCATGTTTCTGAGATGCCAGGCGAAACGACTCCATTCGCCAAGGCGCTGGGTTTCGCGCAGCGATCGTCGCTCGAATCCAACGGCGCCGGCAGCGGACACTGCTTTCCTGGAGCGAAGACTGAGTGCGTCGGCATTCCGTGGGCCGAAGCGGCCTCCTACGTCACTTCCGATCCGGACTTCGTTCTCTGGCACCACTGGCCGGACGATCGGGTTGATTCAGGTACCGCGAGCCTGGAAAGTTTGGCGAAGGAAGCCGCTCAACAACTCAGCAGCAAGGACTTCTGGTATCTCGTGGAGCGACTGACGACGGGACGCCGCCTCGTGATCACCTCCGATCACGGCTACGCCGCGACTGGGCACTTCCCGCTTACTGAGGATGACGACCAGGCCAAGTATCTGCAGCAAAGATTCAAGAGCGGACGATTGGCCAACAATGGTGATTCGGGACCATGGATCCCTCCTCTCGACCTGCAGATTCAGTCAGAACACGGCACTCGACGGCTGGTGCTTGGCCGTCGCAAATGGAAGAGTCCCGGTGGCTACCCCGCATTGGCCCATGGGGGCCTATCTATCCTTGAAGTTGCTGTTCCATTCATAGAGATTTCTCGACCCTAGAGGCCATGACTCCCAAGACCGCACGATCAAACGAAAAAACGAAGAAAGAACGGCTGGCTCAAGAGATTGCTAAAGCCGTCGGAGCCGGGCGGCAACTCGCGGTCGAGACGGTCGACTTCAACGATCCGAATCGGCCCAAGACCTGCCTTGAAGTTGATTTCCCGATCCTGCTGATCAACCAAATCTCGCAGATTG
>PLBD01000474.1 GCA_003135315.1 Acidobacteriaceae bacterium
GCCTCTACGGCAAGCCGACCGTCAGAATGACCATTGCCACGCTCGCGGGTCTGTTATTCGCAACGGTGGTGAATTTTTCCGTCGGCAATCTGCTGTCCATCTACTCGCCAAAGAAATTTGATTATTCGACGTTTGGAAGGCAGCGGGCTTCCCAGATCACCGTGCTGATCAGCATGGGTGTTCAGATCCTGGTGGTGGTGACGGCAGGCGGCGCGTTCTGGATGGCGCGGCACTCCGGGAAGTCCTGGCTCTCGAATCTGGTCCTGCTGATGCTGGCGGTATGTTCGCTGGCGGCTTACACGGCCGTCCTGCGCCGCATAGACCGGGTGGCGCAGGGGCGCCAGGAAGCGTTGGCTGCTGAACTTTGCCGCGCCTAGGTTGCCCAGTCGGCGATGGGCGTTTAGAACAACTCGATGCGGTTTGGATAGCGGGGCGCAGCCGACAGGGTCAGCTGGACTTCGCGCGTCTCATTTGGATCCAGGTTAAGCTGTTGCTGTCCCAGCTCCATCCGCGGCCCTTCGATTTCAATTTTGTAGGCGCCGGGAGCCAGAGAGATCAGGAGCGGTGTCTTCCCAATCGGCTTGCCATCAATTCGCACCACGGCTTTCTCAGGCACAGATTTCAAACTGAGCTTGGCTGCATCCTTTCCGGCACGTTGCTCCAGCGCCCGCCGGTTCGCATCCTGGGGGCTGGTTCCTTTGGCGGTCGCGCTACCCGGCTGCTTGGCGACCGGCCGCGCGGAAGCGGGCTGCTTAGCGGGGAACAGGGTGGAATTGTTACTGAGTCCGGCTAAGCCGCTGCTGCCCGTCGCGATGTGACCATATTCCGTGGCTGCCTGGGCTGCGGCGAGGCAAGTCGAGAAGAGCATCAGCGCGATCACCATTGCCCAGGCTACAGGCGCGCGTCTTACCCCAACCGAAACTGCGTAAGCGTCGGGAATCGATCGTGGACTGCGGGACATAGGCATGAACCTCTGGGTTAATGTAGCACAAAGGGTACTAATCGGGTAACCACTTTTAGGGCAAAGCTTGCTTTTCCCTGACCCCTACGCTTACGGACAGCGCTTGGCGATCCCGCGCGCGCCCGACAATGTTTGGAAGCTGCAGACAGGCTGCGCCAATGAGCGCCGTTAGGTAGCCGCTCTTGCGATCGACACGGCCGCGATGGCGGCAGTTTCGGCGCGGAGAATGGTGTCGCCCAACGAGGCTGAGATCCATTGTGCAGTTGCGAAACTGTGCAACTCGTCCTCCGTCCAGCCGCCTTCTGGACCTACGGCAAGTGCGACGGACTGCAGTTTGCCTTGCGCGTGCAGGATGTCCGCAAGCGATGCCTCGCATTCGGTTTCGTCGAGCACAATACGGAGAGCAGCGCCGGCGTCTTCGTCCTGATGTGGCGCCCGGGAGAACATGGGGAGCTTCAGAGCTTCGCTCAGCTTAACGGGCGCTGCGATCTGAGGGGGAGCGGCGCGGCGCGACTGCTCCGAAGCTTCGCGTGCGATTCGCCGCCAGCGTTCCGCGCGCTTTTCGGCGGCAGCGGCAAGGTGTTTCTCGGTGCGGCGCGCGATAACCGGAACAATATTGGCGACGTTCAGTTCGGTGCACTTCTCGATTGCCCACTCCATGCGATCGAACTTGAAGACAGCCAGCAGCAGTGTAATCGGAGCAGATGAGCTGGCGGCGACTTCTTCGCCGAGTGCGAACTCCACGCGGTCATCGTCCACGCTGGTGACAGTTGCGCGCCGCACCTGATCTCCGCACGCGACTTCGAACTCCTGTCCCACCCGGGCGCGCAACGTTCGCGCCAGGTGCGCGGCATGCGGCCCGGCCAGGGCTGCGCGCTCCGAAGAAAATTCGTCGGCGATCCAGCGGCGGCGGGTCATCGGGTGAAGAGTAACAGAACCGTGGCAATGGCGATGGAGGCATAGACGCCGCCGAACCAGCGGTTCTGCGTGGCCAGGACGTCCTCGCCGGAGGCACGGCTGTTGAACAGTGATTCCAACGCGGAGAGCATGACCAGCAGCAGGAGGATGATAATCCAGCGCGCCTGGCGCGCCTGAGCGTGCAACAAGAAGGGAATGCCGAGCAGTGCCAGGCCAAAATATATGAAGCCGGTAATACGAGAGCGTCTGCGCCGCTTGGGATCCTGATAGCGCGCCATAACGATGCGGGCGAGCTCACGCGGTTTGCCCAGACGCGCAGCCGCGGGCAGCGCGGTCACGACCAGGAGAAACCAGGCGTAGATGCGGAGGGTCTTGTCCAAAATGGAATTGTATTCCGGCGGCAGGGATTAGTTGGAATCGTAGCCAGTATCTGTAGGCGGGCAATCCCAGCCGGCTTTCCTTGGGCGGGGTTCTCTTTGCTGGCCACTGGCCACTAACCACTTGGCCACTGCTGTTTAGTGCTTGATCGCCCACATCACCCAGGCGGCTAGCAATACGCCGCCAATGAACAGCGCAAAGCAATATGCGCCATAGCGCAACATATCACGGGGGGTGTTGCGTTGGGAGATGCCAAACACGGTGGACGCGCAAAGCGCGAAGAGCAAGGCGGCATTGAAGTGAGAAAGTTCGAGGGTCATTGTTTCTTGCCGATCGCGATGTGGTGGGCGTCAACGGCGGCGATAATGTTCAGCAGTCCCGCCACTACGATGTACTTGGTGCCGTAGTCGGCCACGGCGCGATGAATGTTACCGCCGCCCCAATCCATCATGCGGGCCACAAAGTACAGCGCGCCCGCGCCGATGTCGCCGATGAATCCCAGGATGTCGAGCAGGTCGCCGGTATTAAACGAATACACCTTACCCTGCATGGCCAGCCCGGCGAAGAACATGGTGAAGATTGCCGCCATCAGCAGCAGGCCGCGAATCCAGCGCCGTTGAATAAAGTGTCCGAGCCCGGGCAGAAACCATCCCGCAATCGGCGCGATGATTGCCATGGAATTCGTCTGCGTCTGCGCCGCTTTGGCATTGCGCGACAGGGTTGCATTTTGCGGGTTCGCCATCAGATAAGCACCAACTCGTTCTGTATCCGTCCGGTCACTTCGCCCTTGCCGTTGCGCGTCATCATGTTGATCTCACTGCGCACTCCGAACTCCGGCAGGTAAATGCCCGGCTCGACCGAGAAGCAGGTGTTGGGCAGGATCTCGCGATCGTCCTTGGTCTCAAGATTATCAAGATTCGCGCCGTTGCCGTGGATGTCGCTGGTGATGGAGTGACCAGTGCGATGGATGAAATACCTGCCCCAACCTTTGCCGTCGATGAACTCGCGCACCGCCTTGTCCACTTCCCAGCCGCAGACCTTGCGCTTGGCGTCAAACGCCTGCTGCACCGTTTGGATGCCTACATCGCGTGCGCCGCGAACAACGTCGAAGACCTCGCGCTGCTTGTCGCTGGGCGTGCCCACCACGCCCGTCCAGGTGATGTCGTAATAGACCGAGTCTTCGGGTTTCGCGCACTTGGCCCAGATGTCGAGCAGCACGAAATCGCCCTGCTTGATCGGCGCCGACGTAGCCGAAGTCGGCTCGTAGTGTGGATCGCCGCTGTGCGCGTTGACGCTCACGTTTGGAGGATCGCACGTCTCCAGGCCTTCGCGCTGGAACGCTTCCATGATCCACTGCTGCATCTCAAATTCGTGCGTGCCGCCATTGCGGGCTCGGCGTCCGACTTCCTGGAAGAACGCTGCAGTGATTTTGTCCACGGCATCGCGCGCTTTGAAGTGCGATGCCATTTGCGCTTCCGTCAGGGTCGCTTCGAAACGCGCCACCAGGTTCGCCGAGCTGACAATCTCCTTGCCGAAGCTGCGGATCAGCTCCAGCGTGCCCGCGTCCACCAGCGAGATGTATGGGATCTGGTTGTTGGGCGAGTACTGCATGGTGACCTTGTGGTAAGGCTTGAGCATGGCTTCGAGGTTCTGCCAAAGCTCCTGCCACGCCGAGTACTCCATCTTGCTGCCGGGCAGCGAATCGAGGTGATGGCTCTCGATGCGATGCACCAGCTTCACGGGCTCACCGCTGGCCGGAATTAGGTAAAACCAGCGGCGCGTCACCAGCATGTTGGCCGGCAAGCCGAGCACGCGGTACGCAATGGGATCGCGATGATGATGATCGTAGAACAGCCAGCACTCGTGGCCGCCATCGCGCAGCGCAGCTTGAATTTCGGGTAGATTCATTGCGTGAACCATTGTAAACGAGAGAGGCACTCACCACGGAAGCACGGAGATCACAGAGAAAGCGCTTACGAATCGGCCAGCGCGCCCTAAAACACGGGGTGCCCCGTTCTAGCCTGCTTTTGGCTAGGGCGGGGCATTTCAGGCCGTCCTTGCCGACCTCGATCTCTTCCCTAGCACTCTCTCCCGCGTCACCGCCGGTAGTGTCTCGCATGCAGTCCGCAGCACCAGTCGCGGGGCACGCTCGCGAATGGTCATCAGATAGTCAACGGTTTGCTGCGGATTGGCTTTGGCCGCCTCGCGCAGCAGCCAGCCCAGTCCCTTTTGCACCATGTCGTCGTCGCTGGGCAGCAGCATTTCGGTGATGCGCTGAATTTGCTCGAAGTTCTTGTGCTGGCGCGTGCTATGGATCATGCTGACGGCGGCGGCGCGTTGATGCCAGTGCTTCTTCGACTTCGCCCAGCGCGGCGGGCGAGTCAACAACGAAGCGTCGGCGGCGATTATCGGCCCGATCAGAAAATGCACCAGCCCATCGTGATCGGCCCAGGAACTAACGCGGTCCAACCAGCTCTCGAAGACCTTAAACTCCGGCTTGCCGAAATCGCTGACAATCCCCTGCAGCATCACCACCGCGAACACTTTCTCTTCGAGGACGTTGCCGCGAAACAGCTTGTCCGCCACCTGCACTAGGTACGGGATATCGTGTTCCGCGAGGATCGTACGCCGAAAGCGGACCGCGACCTTGCGCAACTCGTGCGTATACCAGCCGCGCGACTTAACTTCATGTTTGAAGAAGCGCTGCACTTCTTCGGTGTGCGGCGCGGAAGCACCATCCGCCAGAACGCGGCGAATGTGAGCGGCGATATAGTTTGGACTTTTCTTCATAGAAAGGTCTCGGTTCTTGCCCTTCGCATGATTGGATTCCGGCGCTCAAACCGGCTGCGCCGAAATGCTGCTGGCTGCAGCCAAAGAAATTCTGCGGCATCTTATCATTTAAGTCCCAGATTTCCACAACAGCTCACGCATACAATCGAAAGAAACCAACAAGGGTCTTGGGCGGGTAATGTCGCAATCCGAATTCGTTCATCTTCATCTGCATACCGATTACTCCATGCTCGACGGAGCTTGCGAGATTGAGCGCCTGGTCAATCGGGTCAAGGAACTTGATATGCCCGCGGTCGCCATGACCGACCACGGCAACATTTTCGGCGCGGTCAGGTTTGTCAACGCCGCAAAAGAAGCGGGCGTCAAGCCGATCCTGGGTTGCGAGCTTTACATCTGCAAGAAGGATGATCATCGCGCCTCACCCGAGGGCGACAGCTACAACCACCTAATCGTGCTGGCGGAGAACGACCAGGGCTATCGCAACTTGGTCAGGATTGTCTCCGAGGCGTCGCTGCACGGCTTCTACTACAAGCCGCGCATCAGCAAGAAGTTTCTCGCTGAGCACGCACAGGGACTGATTGGCCTGTCCGCATGCCTGAAGGGCGAAGTTGCCGAGAGCCTCACGGAAGGGAAGTACGACGCCGCTCGCAAGGCCGCAGCGACCTACACTGACATCTTCGGGAAGGGCAACTTCTATCTCGAAATTCAGGACCAGGGTGTTCCCGACGAACAGCGAATTCAGGCGGACCTGCTGAAGCTGGAGCAGGAACTCGGTCTGCCGCTGGTTGCAACCAACGACAGTCACTATCTCTGCGAGGACGACTCGCACGCCCAGGACGTGATGGTCTGCATCCAGACGGGCAAGTCGATTCACGACACCAACCGCCTGAAGTTCCACGGCAACCA
>PLBD01000295.1 GCA_003135315.1 Acidobacteriaceae bacterium
CCAGCACGACGACGGCGGCTGGGGCTGGTGGCAGACCGACGACAGTCATCCGTTTATGACCGCGTACGTGCTCGCCGGATTGAGCCAGGCGAAAGCTGCGGGCTTCGATGTGAAGCAGGACGCGATTGACAAGGGCCGCGCGTGGCTGCTTCCGGAGTTCAACAAGTCGACGAAAGCGAAGACCGATCTGCGCGCCTACATGGCCTACGCGCTGGTGCTCAGCGGCAACGACAGTAACGCTCAAGTCGTCGATTCGGTGTGGTCGCAGCGCTCGACGCTCACGGCTTATGGACAGGCGGCCCTCGGCCTCGCGATGGTTGCAGTTAATGACGGTCGCGCCAAGGAGCTGGCCACGAAGCTCGAAGGCGACGCCAAGCAGGACGACTCGCAAGCCTGGTGGCCGAGCGACCAGAACTACCTGATGGACTACTCGGGCGACACGACTCCGCAGTCGACCGCCTACGCCCTGAAGCTCATCAACCACGCCGATCCGAACAGCCCGCTGATTCCGAAAGCAGCGGTGTATCTCATCGGCCATCGCAGCGATGCTTATTACTGGGATTCGACCGAGCAGACCGCGATGGTGATCTACGGCTTGACTGATTATCTGGAACGCACCAAAGAACTGCAGCCGAATTACAGCGTCGAGATCCAGGTGAATGGCAAGGCGGTGGCGACAAAGAAATTCTCTGCTGCCGATGCGCTTGCCCCCGCGACCACGGTCGTGTTGAGCGACTCGCAACTGGCTCCCGGAGTGAACCAGATTCGCATCGCGAAGTCGGGTGACGGGCGGCTGTACTGGTCGGCGCGCGGCGAGTACTACTCGAACGAGAAGAAAGTCGTGAATGCCGGCACCTTCAAGCTGAGCACGGCGCGGCAGTATTACAAGCTGACCTCGAGGCAGAAGGACGGGAAGGTCGTCTACCATCTCGACTCGCTCTCCGGCCCGGTGCAGGTCGGCGACACTCTGGCGGTGCGCCTGACCGTCGGCGGTAACGACTGGCGGTACTTGATGATCGAAGATCCGATCCCGTCAGGGACTGAGTCCATCGCGCGTGATGACCTCTACGAACTGGACGAGCGTCCCAATTGGTGGAGCCGCTGGTTCAGCAATCGTGAACTGCGCGACGATCGCACTACCTTTTTCAACATGTACTTTCCGCAAGGGCAGCAAGATTATGTGTACCTGCTGAAGGTGGTGAACCCCGGAGTCTTCCGCGTGAGCCCGACCAGTGTGGAACCGATGTATCAGCCCGAGTATCTTTCGACCACCGATGCATTGACGGTGACGGTGAAATGACCACGAAACATAGTGGCGCGATGAAGTTGTGGCTGCTGAACCTGGTCGGCAATGCCGCGTTGCTGGCGTGCGTCTATTTCTGGCTGCTCATGCCGGATGCGCATGGCTGGCAAGTTGGAGTCTCAGCAGTAGTCGCGGTCGTCGTCATCTTCTTCGGAGTGTGGCTGCGGGCAGGGACGTTCGCCTACTTCCGGGTCGGAGAGTTTCGAGACCACGCAACGGTGTGGCGCGCGTTTCGCCAGGGGTTGCGGCACATGGTCGCGCTGGCAGTGTGGGCTGTTCTTATGGCGGCGATGGAGTTGCTGCTGTTCCGCCTTCGCAAGTTTGCGCCGCAGTTCGGCGTGTGGTTCTGGCAGAAGTCGCCGTCCTTCCTGCGCTTCGGCGGCCCGCGGCAGGTTTTCCATGCCGCCGACTGGCTGCTGTGGTTCCTGATTTGGGTGCTGGTGCCTGCGGTGTGGCTGCCTATCGCGACCACGGTTGCGGCCGCCGGATTCGGATTGAAGCGGATGACGCGCTCCCTGCGCGTCTTGCGGCATCCCGCGTACTGGCTGTGGTTCGGCGCGCTGATGCTGATCGGAGTATATGTTCCGTACAGGCTGGTCTGGTGGATACCCGACCTCAGCAATCTAAGCAAACAGGCATGGAGCATGGGCTTCCGGTTCCTGTTAGCTTACGTGATTTTGATTTCGGCCTGGGTGGCCCTGCTGCTGGTCATCGGTACGCGGGTGGAGAAAGAAGACGCTGAGCCGATTCCGATTAGTCAAGCTCCAACTTCAGCGATTCCCGGAGCGCTGGACAGTCCCGCTCGCAGTTAGCTCAGCGGGAAGCCCGTTGTGCACCCAATTGAGCACCGCCTCTTTGCCGTGCTGGCGCACCAGTTGCGCCACTCGTGCACGAGAGTCGGCATAAGCGCGTCGCAGTTCCTCTTCACTTGCCGGAGACTTGAGGGCCTTCTCCAGGCCATTCAGATCCTCAGCGTTTTCGCCTGGTTTTGAGGAGGCGTTCGGCTCGGTGAGATAAAGCACCAGCCCTTCGCGGAACCAGAGTGGCGTTGCCGGCAGCGCGTACGAGTCGATCAGTATGTGGAGAAGTTCGTGATGTAGTGTGCTTTCCAGCGTGCCCGCCTCGCGTAATACGTCAGAAGGTTGCATCCGGATAGTTTGCCCGCGGGTGGAAGCTGCCACCCATCCCGGCTCGCCGGTGGAGTCTCGGAAAGCTGCCACCGTCGGATAGATCTTCAGAGTTGGAGAAGGGCGATAGAGCAGTCCAGTACTTTCTTCGGACTGATGCACCAACCCGGTCGCCATCGTCAGAAGCGGTCGATCATGATCAGGACGAGTGGTCAGCAACGTTACATCTTCGTTGGCAAGTTGCTGCCACGGTATGCCCTGCGCACTTATCCCCAGACGCGTGCCCGGATAGTAGAAGCTGAGAATCTCGCGATAGGTGTGACCCTCCTCGCCCATGACCTCGGCGCCAACCTGGCACATTCCAACCCCATGCCCGGAGCCCCGGCCCTGAAAGATAAGGCGATCGCCGTCGTCGCTCACGTCGTACCAGTTGCTCTTCAAGCGATCCCATCCGATGTGGCGGCCGATGGCGGCGCGAAAAGTCAGCGCAGGCACAGTGACGGCACTGCTGCCAGTGATGCGAAGGACCTCCACGCGACCGCTGGGAGTGCGATGCATAACGGATGCCGTTCGCAGGGTCCCGGGAACAACGACGCCATCAGTGGCGAGAGCGCGCTGCAACTCGCGCTTGGAGACTTCCGTGCGCCATTGGGTGCTCCCATTGCGTNNTGGACCAGGAAGGGCGCGCGCGGCTCGTTATTGCCGAGAATAAAGCGCCCGTCCTCGGTTGTGCCTCCGCAGTTGGCGTGGTAGTAAGTGGCCGCCGGTTCGCCGTCATACCAGAGGACCTCACCCGCGGTCGCGTCGGCGATGCTGCGCAAATGGGCATTAATGCCGGTTATGCGCAAATCCTGGCAATGCGTGGTGTCGCAGAAGTCGAATCCTTCCAGGGGATGGCGGCTGCCGAAGTGCATCGCGTAAGTACGGGCTGCGATGGCCATCGCCTTCAGCGCCTCATCGGACTTGAAGTTCCCCGTTTCCCCGGCGAGCACGCCCGCAATGTATTCCTCCATCGGCATGAGCGCCGTGACTAGCAGGTGGCTGTCGCTGGCGCGGATCTCGATCGGAAAGTCAGCGTGCAGCGGCGGATCGCCTTGGGCGTTCATTTGATACGCGCCACTGATGCGAAGCTCGGAGAAGGAAGATTTTTTTCCTCCGATGCTAATTTTCGATCCGCGGGCGCGAAGCGCGGCAGTCGCGATAGGGGATGCTGAGCATGTTGCGCAGATTCGCATCCGGGCTCGACCAGCTTCGGCGCGAACATGTAACTCGCCAGGCTGATGTAGATACCAGAGCCGCACTCGGACGGTCTGCGGAAATCCNNACACAGCAGGAGCAGCAGACCGATAGGCGCCAGCAGTCGCGTCATTTCCGCGCTTCTTTTGGAGCGTCGGAGGCCCCATCATGATCGGCCGCGAACGCCGCGAATATCTCGCGCGCGACGGTAGCAGCATCCGAACCGCCGTGTCCTTTTTCCAGGAAAACGACCAGCACGATCTGAGGATCTTCAGCCGGCGCATAACCTGCGAACCATGCATGGGTCCATGGACCCTCATCAGCGACGGACGTTCCGGTCTTACCCGCAACTTTCATTGGCGTATCCGGCTGGGCCATGCGGCCTATACCGTAGGCGACCGACTGTTGCATGCCTTCAAAAACTGGCGAGAGATTCCCGTTGGGATCGGTCTTAGCCAGCCTCGCGAGGTTGAGATAGCCCCGCAACAACTCCAGCGGTGTCACGTTGATTCCCCACTCACCAATCGCTTGCAGTTGCGATTCCTCCGGCGAATGGCCGAGGGCAACGTTTCCGGCGACTTCATCGGAAGACAGTCCGCTCGGTGAGTTGAAACCGGAGCGCACAAAGCTGTCGTGAAGTTGCGCGGGTGTCAGGCGGGTGGCGACGCTGGTGAAGTACGAATTGCACGAGTAGGCCAGCGCGCTCGCGGGCACCAGCGGTTCCGGGGTTGCAGGATGAGTGCAGTCGAGCTTGTGGCCTGCAATCGAAACCGTACGCTTGCACAGCAGCGCGGTGTGCGCGTCGAGCTTTCCGGCCTGCAGCAGTGCCAGCAGCGTGAAAGGTTTGATACTGGAGCCGGGGTGCGCTACGCGACGTGCGGCTACATCAAGACGGTAAGCCGCGAGTACGTGTCCGGATTCAACATCGACAACAACGGCGGCGCCACGACTGGCCGCCATCGCGCGAGCAGTCGCCTTCTGCAACGTCGAAACGCCGGACTCGCCCGCTGTGGCTGGAGATGCCGCGAGACACACAACTATCGCTGCCAGGCATCGGCAGACCATTTTCAAGCGGGACATGCCTCGATTGTACGGGCGCGGTGCAAGCGCGGTCCTACGTTGGTGAGCGCGGGTATGCTCAACCGCTCACACTACTGAACAGTCACCGTTACCTGAGCGGTATGAGTGATAAATGTGGTCGCTCCCTGTCCCGTAATAGTTACTTCGTAGGTTCCAGGCTGCGCAACGCCTCCCTGCGAACCATTTCCGCTTCCGCCACAGCCAAGTTGGAGGGCAACAACGCCCAACAAGACGATCCCAAGCAATAGTCTCAGCAGTCTTCGCCTGCCCGGCCGATATCGCGAAGTGACGCCCGTGCCAAGCAAAGCTCCCAGCAGCGGAATGCCGAAGGCAAGAATGCCCCTTGCAGAGTGTCCGCCATTGAAGGCCGCCAAGCCGGTAGTGTTTACCGTCAGAGTCGCACTGCCTGCGCCATTGAGCGGTACGGCCAACGAAGCTGGACTTACCGTGCAAGAGGGAGAAGACGCTGACGCCGGCTCGACCGAACAGCTCAGGTTAACCGTGTCGGTGAACCCATTCAGCGTTCCTATCGTGATGCCAGCCACGCCTTGGTTGCCCACCCGGACCACCCCTAACGAGGTTGGGGCGACGGTAATGGTGAAGTCAGCTTGCGGCGGAGGCCCACTGTTGGACAGGAAAGTGTAGTCAACGGTTTGGGTGGAGGTCATCAAGAGGACGCAGGGGCCGTTGCCAGAACACGCGAGGTTTGCGCTCCAACCGTAGAAGTAGGAGTCAGGGTCCGGCGTTGCCGTTAGCGTTACCTGTATGCCCTGCGCAAAGTTGAAACTGCACACCTGCCCGCCCGTGCCGCAATCGATACCTGCGGGCGAGCTGGTGATGGTGCCGGTCCCGGGGATCCCGCCGTTTATGCCAGCCCCTTGCACCGAAAGGCTAAAGAGTTGGGAGACTGGAGTGAAGGTTGCGGTCACGCCCGCATTGCCGTTGAGCTGGATCTGACAGGTAAGATTCATCCCGCAACTGCCCGGGACGTCCCCGCTCCAGCCGCTAAATGCGTCATTAAGTGGAGTCGCCGTAAGTGTTATCGGGGTTCCATTAGGGAAACTGGCGCTACAGATTCCTGGATCGTTTGGATCGTTTGAGCACTGATCAATTCCGGGGGGCTCGCTGCTGACCGACCCTTCCGCCCCATTCGACCCTCCGTTCACCGTAACGGTAAGAGTCGAAGAACTCGGCGGTACGACCTACGAGGTCACCGCGGACCTCAACAGTCTCTCGGCCGCCAAGCAACTGAGCGTCACCAACGCCGTCGTGGACGCCATGGCGAAGGTCGCCCACGTGAACCCCGATCAGGTGTCCACGAGCAGTGTCGGACCGACGTGGGGCTCGCAGATCACCGACCGGGCCTTAGAGGCGCTGATCATCTTCTTCATCGCGGTGGTCGCCTACATCAGCATCCGCTTCGAGCCCAAGATGGCCGTTGCGGCCTTCGTCGCCATGGTCCACGACCTGCTCGTCACGGTGGGCGTGTACTCGCTTTTCGGTTTGCAGATAAGCCCGGACACGGTGATCGCCATCTTGACGATCCTCGGTTACTCGCTCTATGACACGGTGGTGGTCTTTGACCGCGTGCGAGACAACACCGGCGGGGTCTTGAAGTCCGGCGACCTCACGTACGGCGAGATGGTCAACCTCTCGATGAACCAGACCCTCGCGCGTTCGATCAACACTTCGCTCGTCGCGATCCTGCCGGTCTTTTCAGTCTTGATCGTCGGCGCGTACATCCTGGGCGCGACCACGTTGCAGAGCTACGGTCTGGCGCTGTTCGTCGGACTCATGAGTGGGGCTTACTCGTCGATCTTCATCGCGA
>PLBD01000134.1 GCA_003135315.1 Acidobacteriaceae bacterium
GCGCAAACCGCGCAGCAGGAAGCCATCAAGATTCAGCCGGATATATTGAGTGGCCTGAATGCCGAAGTCACGGGTGCGCAATGGAGCGTGGACCAGACTACGATCGTGGCCCCCGACGATGGTTATGTGACTCAGGTCACGCTGCAGCCCGGAACCATGGTCGCGATAGGGCCGGTGATGGCGTTTATCGGCCAACGGACCAAGCCCCTGCTGGTTGTAACCGTCATGCAAAACTACGTCAACGTCGTGAAACCCGGCGCTGAAGCCGAGGTGGCGACCCCCGCCCTTCCCGGCAAGATCCTGCACGCCCGGGTGCTGGCGGTCGAGCGGGCCACCGGCTCCGGCGCGCTTTACGCCGAAGGCCGTCTGAAGCGAGCTTACGAGCCGGCCTTTCCTGATCGCATGTACGTGATTCTCAACCTCGAAGACAGATTCAAGGACACCATCCTGCCCATCGGCACCAACGGCTGGATCTCCATCCAAGGTGAAGACTGGAAAGAGCTTTTTATCATCCGGCGGGTCATCATGCGCTGGTACACCTGGACCAATTACGTATTCACTGGCTACTGAGTCAGGAGGTTAGGGTGAATGCAAGCATGAGCTTCCGAACGACACTGGCGGTCGGGGTTTGCGCGATGCTGCTGCTCTGCGCTTGTGCGGTGAAGAAGCCGCCATCGACCACGGAGACAGTGAAGAACTCGCTACCGCCGGCCACCAAGCTCCCGGACCAATGGACCAGCCAAGGCACGAGTCCCGCTCCGGTGGAAACCGGATGGCTGAAAAGTTTCAACGATCCGCAAATGGAGGCGGTTGTCTCCGAAGCTATCCAGAACAATCGTGACCTGAAAGCGGCAGCGACCCGCATCCAGGTGGCGGCCAGCGTGGTAACCGAAGTACACGCTCAGATGATGCCCCTCATCGCCGTCGCGGGGGCGGCCAAGTACCTGGGTCGTTTCCACCAGAAGAATGCCCAGGGACAGATTAGAGGAGACTTCAATGCTTCGAGCCTGCTGGGCGGAATCTCGTGGGAACTGGATGTGTGGGCGAAGATCCGCTCCCAGACGGCGGCTGCCAAACAAGGTCTGGCCGCAACCGAGTCTGATTACCAGTGGGCCAGCATGTCACTGGCTGCGGCGACGGCGAAGTTGTGGTATTTGGCTACTTGCACTCACGTGCTGCAGAAGTATGCGCAGGACAATGTTGCAGTGAATCAGCAATTGCTCGACGTTTCCATCGCCCAGTTCCAAGTTGGCAACGCCGAGCAGCAGCAGGTGGACTTCGCGCGGGCGCAGCTCGCGCAGTCGGAAGCCCAACTGGCGCAAGTCAGCAATGCCTATCTGCAAGTCGTACGCGGACTGGAAGTGCTGGTAGGCCGCTATCCGGCGGGCGAAATCAAGACCGCCACCGCCCTCGGCGTCCTGCCGCCGCCGGTTCCTGCCGGCCTGCCATCGCAATTGCTGGAGCGCCGTCCCGACATTCTGGCGGCGCAGCACACTTTCAACGCCGCCTTTCACCTTGTACAGACGGCGCAGGCTGCGCGGCTGCCGTCGTTTGCTCTGAACGGCGCCGGAGGCTATCTCACCAATGAGGTTTACCAGGACCTTAAGTTTCGTCCTTGGGTTTGGACGGCTGGGGCCGACCTGATGGCACCGCTGTATACCGGCGGCTATCTCCAGGCGCAGGTGAAAATCGCCAACCAGAACCAGAAGGCGGCGCTGGCGCTCTATGGCCAGACTCTGTTGCAGGCCTTCGATGATGTGGAGGTCACTCTCACCAACGAGCGATACCTGAAGGACCAGGAGAAGGATGCGACGGAGGCCTTGAAAAGTACCGAAGATGCTCTCAACCTCGGAAAAGTGAAGTATGACATCGGCCAGACCGATCTCTCGCCGGTGCTGCAACTGGAAAGCGTGGTGTTGGCAACTCAGACGGCGGAGACCTATTTGCAGTACGAACTCATCGCCAATCGCATCGACCTTTATCTTGCATTGGGAGGTCCGTTCTAAGTGGTGGTGTGCATCAGAATAGCCTGGGCAGTAGTAGTGCTCAAAATGATTGTGCTGTGTGCGTTGGACTACAAGGAGACTTAAGGCTTTAGCCAATCTTGATCTCGGAGATACGCAAGGCCCACGGTATCTCAACGCAACCTTCGATTCTCGGGCTCTAGAGCATTTTCAATCAAGGTGTATAGTATATTCCGCAGTGACGGAACCAGGAACGCGCATTGTCTGGGGTGATGCAAGGAAGAGCCTGGGGTGACCGCCTGCTCCAGGGCCTCGGCGGTTCGGGCCTTGAACGAACGCCGTTCATCCAGCATGGGTATTACCCCTTGTAGGGAGTTCAAGATGATTTTGAAATTGCTTGATAAGCCTGATGCCCTCACATATTGCCATCGAACTTCCGCGGTCATGCGGTCACGCCGCGGTCAAAGTAACTCTGCGATGGGGTGCGATCAGCTTCAGACGGTGCCACCAGCTTCAGCCGATTGTTATGAATGTTGAGCTATTCACAATTCGAATCCCTGTCTCTCCGCCATACAATCAACTACCTGGGCATTAAAGGGCGATCCATGCGCCGCGATTG
>PLBD01000082.1 GCA_003135315.1 Acidobacteriaceae bacterium
TTTAGCGAGCGCCGAGGATCAGCACTGCGCGTCGATGTGAACATCAAGGAATGCAGGGGCCTGGAATGGTTCCGCTGTCCGTGTAAGAGGGCCTGCAGAAGTTGCCCGTGGCCCGGCTGTAAATCGGCGAGTTGACCTCCCACAGTTCGAGCTAACAACCCTTACTGGCCTGGCCTGGGCGGGACCGAGCCGGGTACATAACCGTTGGCGGGAAGCGACATGGGGTAGAGGAGAGTGGTCAAGCTTTCTCCTGCAGGGTGCTTGCGCCAGCCAGAACTTGAATTCTGACTGCCCGGCTCTAGAACGAGCGTTCGTTAGCCAAGCCCGACAGGGTGAAGTCTAAGACCTCGCTTCCCGCCTTTGTTGAGCCGTTGTGGACGAGATTGTCCTTCGCGCCACGGGCGGAGGTCTGTGACCCGAGATACGGGCGCATGTGACCTGCGTCACTAGACGCCCGGTCGTCACCCGCGATTGCCCGCCCTGCTCCCATCGCATCCCCCCGGCCTGCTCCTAACCGACAAACAGGTATACCGGAGGTCAATGTTGCCACCCGAGCCAATAACTGGGAATCCTACTTATAGGGGATGTGCAAGACGCCCAAGGTGATAGCATAGGAAGTAACGTCGGAGGGCACGTGGGATCACCTTACGGCTTTGAGCTGGTTGAAAATTGCGTAATTTGTAAACTCCGCAACGACAGTTTTTTTTGCTCTCTTCCCAAGACCGCATTGGAAGCGTTCGATCGGATCAAGTACTCGGCCGCTTACCCTGCGGGCGCGGTACTGTTTGTGGAAGGGCAGTCGCCGCGCGGCATCTACATGCTGTGCAAGGGGCGGGTGAAACTGTCGACGACGTCCGCCGAAGGCAAGACCCTCATCCTGAAAATTGCGCAGCCCGGCGAAGTACTGGGCATGCACGCCACAGTCTCCGGCACACCCTACGAGATCACGGCCGAGACCGGCCAGCCCTGCCAGCTGAACTTCATCAAGCGCGACGATTTCCTGAACTTCCTGCAGAAGCATGGCGACGCGTGCCTGAAGGCCGCGCAGCACCTGAGCAAGGACTGTCAGAGCGCCTATCAGCAGATCCGCAGCCTGGGGCTGTCGCATTCCGCCCCCGAGCGTCTGGCTCGCCTGCTGCTGGAGTGGACCGCAACCAGCCACGACCAGCCCGAACCCAAGGTGAAGCTGGCGCTCACCCACGAAGAGATCGCACAGATCATCGGCACTTCACGCGAGACTGTAACGCGCGTCCTTGCCGACTTCCGCAAACGCCAGGTCGCTGTCCTCAAGGGTTCCACTCTCACCATTCGCAACAAGTCGGTCCTGGAGAAATTGGTCGGCGCCTGAGCAGGTCTTCGAAGGGGACGGCCTTCAGGCCGTCCGCAAACACCCGACATCGCATCGGGCTTTAGCCCCTGAGGGAACTTCCGGCCGCTCCTTCCTAAGCACGCTGTTGCGACTGAACAATTTTCCCTGCTCCCGAATTCTGCGGACGATAACTTTCCACCACCTCCTGTGCTCGGCGAATTAATTCCGGCAAGCGCAGTCTTGCGCCGTCGGAGAGTTTGTTGCCAACCTCGAACGACCAGCCCTCAAGCGTGATGCAGACAGCTTCCGGCGCATCGCCATAAAGTTGCTGCGCGGCCGACAGCAGGGACGACGGAGTCAACTGGTGAGTGAAGCCGTCGGGTGCGTTTCCCGGCCAGATGCGGGTCTGGCGAATGGTCCCTGGCCCCTCGGCCGATGAGGCATCGAGAAACAGCACGAAGCCGCAGCGGGAAATGTCCTCGGCCATTTCCGGCGTCAGTTGCTGCGTGGCGATGACTTCCACCTCGGGATCGTCGCGGTAATGCTGTTCCAGTTCGTGCGCGGCGTGACAGCCCACGGCGTCGTCACCGCGCAACAGATTTCCATAGCCAATAATCAGGGTCCCGGTCACGAGGGAGTCTCCAGAGGGCCGCGAAGAATCGCGTGTACTTACATGCTTATTCTGTTCCGGGGAATCTGGATGTGCGATGGCTCACGCTGCAGCGTGACGGCGTTCGTTATGACGGCTTTTTCTTTCCCGGCAGGCTGGCCGGGTTCTCATGGGTTCGCTCGCGGAAGCGGGCTTTCATGCCGGTCGCCAGCGAGATCGTGTTCTCGCCGTACTTCTCGCGCAGGCGATCGGCGGCGGAGAGCGCCTGGTTCCACTTTTCGTGCGAGCGTTGCCCATACAGGCTGATCTGCTCGCTCTCGGCTTCGGAATGGAAATGCGACGCGTGAACTCCGAGTAAACGAATCGCATCGCCCTTCCAGTTGGTGCGAAAGAGCTGGCGGATTGCGGCCAGCACTTCGGAGTCGACCGAGGTCGGCTGCTCAAACGTGTGAGCGCGGGTGATGGTGTGGAAGCCGGTATCGCGCAGCTTCAATTGCAGAGTGCGGGCGTGCAGTTTGTGCTCGCGCAGGCGGCGGCAGACCATCTCCGACAGCCGCGCCAAGGTCGATTCCAACTGCTGGGCATCGCTGGTGTCATGCGAGAAGGTGTGCTCGTGGCTGATG
>PLBD01000249.1 GCA_003135315.1 Acidobacteriaceae bacterium
CTGGAGGGAGCAGCGCATCCATTCCAGCTGGATATTCTCGAACTTCTTCCGGACGAGTGCTGCGCGCACCTCGTGGTCGCTAAAGATGGTTCCGTCGTCGCGCTCGGCAGATTCGTTCAGTTCGATCTTGTAGTTCTTGATGGCAGCAGTTTTAAGTTGCTCGGCGACGCGCTGCTTGACGTTACGAGTGGTCTGGCCGATTTTGAGGAGTCCGTTATGAGCCTCATCGGCGATCGAGTAGGCATAAATGCGTGGCCTAACTTCCGGCTTCGGCGCAAGGATCTCCTCGATGTCCCTACTCACCCTTCGATCTCCTCCGCAGCGATCTCATCGAACAACTCGCTATCGTGCTCGGCGACCTGAGACTCGATGAACGCGATCTCAGCGACAGTCAATCCGTATCGCTTGTAGAGCATGGCGTCTGTCCATTGTTTGTTTAGTGGCAGATCTGGGATGAAGCCATAGACATTCTTCGGCGCGTCTTGGGTGGACTTGCGGAGCGAAACAAGAAAGCGAGCGAAACGTGTACGCAGGTAGCCCCCGTAATGCTTCGCCTCAACTTCGTTGTCGAAGAGGCCGGCGACGACGTAACTCTCGGTGCAAGCAGTTCCGGGCTCGGCGATGATCGGCCTGCTAAGGAACTTGGTCTCGACTGCCGCGCTGGTGCCCTGTACTCGGGTCATCAAGACCTTCCACTTGTCGATCCATGCTGCGTTCGTCGGTATTGCAGAGCGCTCAACCCAACTAATCTTCTGTGATCCGAAGAGCTTCACGGGATTTTTCAGGCGTTTGGGATCAGGTTTGCCATGGAAGAACGTCCGAAGGCCAAATGGCTTTTGGCTGGACACGCGACCATCAAGCGTGGGCTCACCTCTAGCCTTGATCTTCTCCAGGATCGGCACCGCCTCGTTGCGCCGCACGAGAATGTCATACGCATCAAGATGACGCGCAACAGCGGGGCCGGTCGGCTGCCCGTCCCAGATCGTCTGCACGGCGCACGGACCGTTATGCCCGCAATCCCATAGGAAATACGAAATGCCGCCGCGAATCTTCACGCCCGGAAAACCTTCGTAGAGCTTCGGGTAGTCCACGATGCTCCGCATTCGCTTGTCAGCAAGCATTCGCTCGCGGTATTTATCGAGCCCCTTGCCTCCTGCCATCCAACGCGATGGTGTAACGAACACTGCGTAGCGGGGATCGAGGTCAAGCGCCTTTTCCACGAACAACTGGTAAATGGGTGCCGCGCTAGTCCCATAGCCCCCGTCGTCCAACTGGTACGGTGGGTTACCTATAACCACGTCAAACTGCATGTTGTCTCCAAAAAACTCGGCTACCCGAGTTTTGATGTCGTCGGTATGAATGAACGTATAGGCGTGGGTTTCAAATCCGTCCCCACGGTCGAACGTCTGCTGGCTCGCTCCGCAAAACTCGCACCTGCCTCGCACCCATGTGTGCTCCATCCGCTCGAACCAGACATTACCCGCATCACTGGTGAAGCCTTTGACAATCGAGTGCAAGCCGTTGGCGTACTTCGAGCAGTAGACGCTGCGCCGCGCCAACAGGCTGGTGAGATGCGTGATGCCTATCCCGAACACCTGCTTGGTGAGGATATGATCGACGCGCTTTTGAAGATCAGGAATTTCGGACGCCAGCCCCCTGGTGAGGCGGCTCGCGATCTCCCGCAGGAACACGCCAGACTTCGTACAAGGGTCAAGGAACTTCACTGAACTATCCGCCCAAAGGTGGGTTCCGCGATTGTTCGCCGCCCAGGTCTCGGCCAGAGTATCGAGCATCCGATTGGCAAACTCAGGCGGTGTGAACACTTCGTCGTTGGAAAGATTGGCTATGCAGGTCAGAACGTCCGGGTTGCGCCCGCGAAGCGTAAAGCTCGCCTGACCGTTCATATGGCCTCCACCAGGCCATGGTCCAACGGCGAACAAGCAAGCTCCCGCGCAGTCATCGGCGGATATGCTTTAAGCGGAGTGAAGACCTCATGCTTGCCGAGATGGGCGAAGAGCGAGCCTTCCTGGCTGAAAGAAGACATTTGCGTAAGAGCATCCAAGCGGAAGACTCGCCGCTGGAATTTGCCCTTGCCGAGGTAGCCCCATTCGGCAAAGGTGATGGGCTGACCGTCATGCATACGCATCGTCAGCGCGTCGCCGTGCACGAGGTTCTGCGACAAGACATAGAAAGCGGCCCGATAGAAATCATCCCTCTCATCCAGATTCAGATACTCCGCGAAGACCTCAAGCATATTCGAGCGGCACTCAGCGATATTATCTGCCAGGAGCTCAATCCCGTAAGTGCACATCACCGCCAACAGGGCGTAATGCCGCCTCTCAAAGTCAGACTTGCCAAACTTGGCCTCGACGGCGGCCAGTTTGCGCCGCAAGACGGGAACAAGAAAATTCCCGCTTCCGCAAGCAGTCTCCAGGAAACGAGAGTCAATGCGCTCGGTCTCACCCTTAACAAGGTCAAGCATCTTTTCGACCAGCCACTGAGGCGTGAAGACCTCTCCGTGATCTGCAACGCGCTTCTTGGATCTGATCAGATTCATAGGTGCTGGCCCGACCTCTGCCACATTGTATCGGCATACACACGATAAGATAGCGCATCGAGGCGGTGGTAATCGTGAACTGATGCTATCAACGATTTTGACTCATTGACCTGGACGTTCGCACGGAGACACACACTCTGGTAGCCACATTGGCCAGAAGTCGGCTTCTGAGAAGTCTCAAGGAGGCGAAGGGCTAACCGACAGTCAGCCGTAACCTCAAGAAGCAAAACGGTGCCCTGGGGAGCTGCGTGACAATTACCCTAAGTTTCCGCAATTCGGCGCACGGGGAATGTGCGTTCTCTTTCGGGACCCCACGCACTTCCTGGAGGGCATATCGGTCCCAGACCGGCGGGGATCGTCTTAGCCCGTAAGGACAGCGATTGGAATTGCGAGCCGGGTAATGTGCGATGGGTTGTACCGAGCCGCTGTTTCCACCGCCTTAAGCTGAATAGAGAGGCCTTTCACCTGTAGATTTCCACAGGCAGAGTTCAAATGTTACAAATCCGGCCCTTCGCGTCCGCCTACATGTAGGTGATGTGCGTAGGTGGAAGGCGAACCAGTTACTTTAGGTGTTGTCCTTTCGAACAAGATTCCTTGCCTACGCACATTTTTAACCTAAAATCTCAAGAAGGGTACGTTCCGGTGCCGGAGCGGACATAGGTGCAGTCTGAATGGATACACAAACATTCAACTCGGACGAACAGTACAAGAGAATTGCACGCGAATGGTCTAAGAACAGTAATCCAGATCGCATACAGGTGCCGCATGATTGGGCGGATGACCTAATCAAGGGTGCTGCGAGATGGGTTTACGGAAGCGAAGTGCCCGCGTGGCTCCTTCAAAAAATTGAAAACGTTCCGAATGTCTTCCTCCAACTGCCCGCCCCGGACCGAAGATGGGTCTTGAAATTCCGGGGTGACCTGTGGGGACCGTTTGATAGGGACTTCGGCGGTTGGCAAGATGCCCACGATTTAATCAGCACGCGGACGCGGACTCTGCTCGGCTTGGATTTGAAACAAACCGGCATCTCCGGCGAAGCAACGTTGAGTGGCTCTGGAGGAAGCTGTGCCGATTCCTACCCGGAAGCCGTGCGAAAGAGAATCCAACGCTGGCTAAAGATGGTGTCGTGCGTAATGGGTTCAAAACGCGGATTGATTTTCCGCAAGCTCTTTTCGCTGGAAAACGGGCAGTACACCTTCTCTGAATCTGGATGGATGACAGAAGTTGGTGACATTCCCTACGACGCAAGTATGCGCCAAGATCGTGGGCGGTGGAT
>PLBD01000412.1 GCA_003135315.1 Acidobacteriaceae bacterium
ACACTCGCCGACGACGCCGGCGCACTTCATGTGCTTGCGATTGTGCAGCACGCCCATGTCGTGCATTGCGTAAAGAATGCGGCGGTGCACCGGCTTCAGGCCATCGCGAATGTCGGGCAACGCGCGCCCGATGATCACCGACATCGAGTAGTCGAGATACGAGCGCTTCATCTCGTCTTCAATGTTGACGGGTTGCACGTTGGCCGCGCCGGGGCCGATGTTGTCGAGCGGTAATTGCTGGTTGGGATCGTCTGCCATGTTAGCTTCTAGCTTCGAGCCTCTAGCTTCGAGCTTGTTCCTTCCTCAAAACCGCAATGCGGTCAATTCAGAAATTTGCAGTCCCATCGGCGTCAGGTGGAGAGCGTGAACGCACCCGATTTGCGGGTACAGATGCGGCATCGCCGTTGCTTTTTCAAGCCTAGTCGAATCGCCTGCAAGTCATTGCAAATTAAGGACATTATCCGATGCGGAAGCACTCATGATTATAACACGCAGAGCGGGCAAAATGGGGGCTTCATTGCCCCTGTCCGGCGCCCGCTTGTCGCACTGCTTCCTGGCATTCGCGGGCCGCAGTCAGCAGCTTGTCGATCTCCGGATCGGCGCGCAGTTTTGCCAGCAGAGGATCGGCCAGCAGGTTGGAATACGAGCAGTAATTATTCTGGATGGCGCTCTGCAGCAGATGGAGAGCGGCCGGCGTTTTTCCGCAGTAGGCGAACAGCGCTCCTTCGTAGTACCACGTCTCAGGATCGGGATCGGCAGGGAAACTGGTCTGCGATTCCTGGGCGATGCGGTCCAGGTCGGACTCCGGCCGCAGCCCCAGGCACGATTCCAGCAAATCGCGATGATAGCGCGGCGCCGTCGGCATGTGCTTCACCGCTTCCCGCGCTTCTGGAATCTTGCCCTCGCGTAACAGCAGCGATGGCGCAACATAGGCCGCCCACTCCGAGCCGGCGTCCAAGCGGATGAAATCGGCGGCGCGATCGGTCTTGCCCAGCTCCATAAAGGGCCACGCGCAGGAACGGAAAATGTAATTGGCCGGATCCAGCCCGATGGCGGCATTGCATTCGTTGGTGGCTTCTTCCAGCATCCCGGCGTAACGATAGACATAGGCCAGCACGAAGTGGGCCTGGGCGTTTTCCGGTCGGCGCTTCACCAGCGCCTGCGCCGCTTCGAAGGCTTTGCCCAGCTCGCCGCGCTCAACCCGGTTGGTGATCAACTGGCCGGCGGCAATCGTGATGTTGGGATCCAGTGCCAGCGCCCGCTCGCAAGCCGTGTTGGAAAGCTGGAACGCGGTTTCTCCGCCGTCGGAGTAGGTGGTGTCCCAGTAAGCCCGCAGTCCCAATTCTTCCCAGGCCGGCGCGTAGTCCGGATCCATCTGCACTACATGCTGCAATACCGCGATCGCGTCTTTATTCGGTCCGGGATCGTGTGGCAGAGCCAGGGCATGCAAGTAGAGGTCATAGGCCTCGGGGTTCTTGGGACGCGTACCGCTGGCGACCGTCTCGCCGGCCACGCCTAACGTAGGCATCATGCCCTGGTGTATCTGCGCGGCCATGTTGGATTGCAGCGCAATCAGGTCCTGCTCCGGGGCCGTAAAGCTGGACTGCCACAGCACGCTGTTGTTGCGCACGTCAATCGCTTCCAGGGTGACCATCAGGTTGTCGCCTTGTTTCAGGAAGTGTCCGGTCAGCACCGTGGCGACACGCAACTCCTTTCCGACTTTCTGTGGATCGGCGTCGTTGGCGGCGTACTTTTGGGTCATCGACGAGGGACGCACGTCCAGCGAGCGCGAATAGGTAAGAACTTTAGCGATCTCGTCGGCCAGCGCGAAGCGCAGGAAGTCCACACTGATGTCGCCGTTCACATTCTGCAGTGGCAGTACGGCGATGGTGTTCTTGGCACCGGCCGCCCCGGGCCGATGCTTGAACCACCAGAGCCCCGCCAGTGTGAGCACCATGATCAGCACCGCGCTGACCACCAGCAGAAGATAGGTTTGCCAGCGGCTCGTCGTCTGGAAAGTGCTGGTCGCGATGCGATAAGGAAACGGAGAACGCATGCGGCCGGTGGTGGTCTGGCCCGGATCGGTTTCTTTCCTCAGTGCCACCAAATCGGCCTTCAGGGTCAGCGCGTCGGGATACCGGTTGGCGCGGTTTTTCTCCATCGCGTGGCCAATGATCCCCTCGAGATCGGGCGGAAGCTTGGGATTCAGCTTCAGCGGAGAAACCGGCTTCTTGGTGAGCACCGCTTCCAGGGTGAGCACGGAGTTGGCGCCCGCAAACGGTTTCTGGCCGGTTGCCATCTGGTAGAGGACGACTCCGAGCGAGAACAGGTCGCTGCGAGCATCCAGTTCTTCTCCGCGCGCCTGTTCCGGCGACATGTAGACCGCGGTGCCGAAGATGTCTCCGGCCACCGACAGGTCTTCGTTCACGGGTTCGCCGCTCCACAGGTCGCGCGACAACTTAACCAGCCCGAAGTCCAGGATCTTGACCTGCCCGCTCTGGGTGATGAAGATGTTCGCCGGCTTGATGTCGCGATGAATGATCCCCTTGGCGTGGCACGCGGCCAGCGCATCGGCAACCTGGATGGCGATGTCGAGGATCTCTTCGATGTCCATCGGCGCGCCGCGCAGCCGGTCCTTCAGGCTCATCCCCTCCAGCTTCTCCATAACGATGAAGGGCTGGCCGTTCATGTCCTCAATGTCGTAGATGGTGCAGATGCCGGGGTGGTTCAGGTGCGAGGCGGCTTTGGCTTCACGCTCGAAGCGCTCCAGCGCCTTGCGGTCGTTGACCAGGTTTTCAGGAATGAACTTCAGAGCGACATGGCGGCCCAGCCGCATGTCTTCCGCGTCGTAAACCAACCCCATCCCGCCACCGCCGAGTTTCCCCACGATGCGATAATGGGAGACTGTCTCGCCGACCATGCCTGAGGACCTCGGTTCCGCTCGCGGTTATGGTAGGCCGCGTGCGAAGCTGGGTCAACTCGACATTAGCCAAACCGCCGGAATTATAGCGGCAATCCTGCCCACATCGTTAAATCCGTTCTTGCTTTCTTCACGTAATCCCACTGAGCGATCAAAATTCAAATCCATGCGCTCAGAGGATGAGGAATATGAAGAAGCAAGTTCTGCTTGTGCTGTTTGTAATGACGATGGCTTTTACGGCCTTGGCTGCGCCTGGTTCTAACGATCCCGTAGTCGGCGGCGCGCCGATGTATCCCAGCAAGAACATCGTTCAGAATGCCTCGACGGCCGACAATCTGACGACCCTGGTCGCCGCAGTGAAGGCCGCCGACCTGGTCCAGACGCTCGAAAGCCCCGGCCCGTTCACCGTATTCGCACCCACCAACGACGCCTTCAGCAAGCTGCCCGCGGGCACGGTGGAAATGCTGCTGAAGCCTGAGAACAAGGACCAACTGGTGAAGGTCCTCACCTACCACGTGGTTCCGGGCAGGATCAACGCCGCCGATCTGATGAAGCAGATCAAGGAGGGCGGCGGAAAGGCAATGCTCAAGACGGCGAACGGGGAAACGCTCACCGCCTCCATGCAGGGCAAGCATGTTGTTCTAACCGATGAAAAGGGCGGCATGTCGATGGTAACGATGGCGAACGTGTATCAGTCGAACGGAGTGGTTCACGTGATCGATGCTGTGTTGCTGCCGTAAGTGGCCCTGAATTGTTGCCGGAGCACTATAGCGGGGTAGTGGTTCCGTTTCGCCACTACCTTATCGCTGTTGAGGGGTCCTTTGGCGCCGTGCGCTGGACAAGACTCTTGTCATCCAGGACAATGACGAACCACTTGCAGTGCCCCTGAAGTAAGGGCATCTCCTGGCGATGCAGGGAGGGGCGATGAGGGCCAGGCTATTTGTGTTCCGTTGCTTCACCCACGAGTCCGGGCGCGTTCTGACTGCTGTCCGTGAGGGCACAGTCATGCACGTTGAACCGCTCCTGAATATCGGCCTTGGCTGCTTCGATCGGCATCAAGCCGGAGGAAAATTGCGCGTTGCAGGACTCGCAGACGCCCAGCAAGGGCGCTTCGCTCACGATCCGAAGGTTTCGCTTTGCCATGCCCCCAAGTTTACGCCGAACGCTCCGGCATTCAAGTCCTGGGGAAATCAAACGGCACCACCACTCCATCGCTGGCGACCGCCGCACCGTGCCTTGCGGCCGTTGACGAACCGCCGGACTCACGGAGTGATCTCGAAGACTACGCCATTGCCGTGAGTGCCACCCAAAGCCGTTCCGTAGATATTGCCGGCTGAATCGAGCAGCAGGCTTCCAGCCTGGGGCTCTTCGCCGGTTGTGGAGCTTTGGAAATCGTACAGGGCTGTCTCGGTCCACTCGCCGTGCTGCGTCGGTGTTAGTTTGAAAACCCTGCCTAAGCCGTATACTCCACCAAACGGCGTCGTGCCATACACATTGCCGGCCGCATCAACGATCGGCGCAGCATAGGGGTCTTCGCCGTCAGGCGTTCCCTTAAACGCATGAATAACACTGTAGGTCCATGTGCCGTTCGAATTCGGCGACAACTTGTAAGCCACGCCGTAGGAATAAGGCCCACCGTCAAAAGTCGTTCCGTAAAGATTGCCCGCAGCGTCGATCGCCACACCACCAGACGGGTCCGCACCGTTGCCTCCGTCTGTAAATTGATAGAGAATCGTCCTGGTCCATTGGCCGTTATTGAGAGTTAGCTTGAAGATATCCGCTGGCCAGGCGTACCCACCAGTGTTCGTGCCGTAAAGATTTCCGCTGCTGTCGGCGGTTAACGTTTCATAGACGGGCCCCCCGTCGCCGGTGGCGTCCAAATCGCCAGTAAAGGAATAGAGGACATTGAACGTCGAATAACCCTGGCCAGACAAGCCGAATACGTTTCCGAGCCTCCCAGGGCCGCCGCTCGATGTTGTTCCGGCCAAAATGCCGCGATCGAAAGTTAATCCGCCGGTGGGATCGGCTCCATCCAGCCCGAGATTCGTAAACGACTCCAGTATCGATTCCGTCCAGGTGCCGCCTGCGCCCGGTGTCAGCTCGAATACTGTTCCGTAGCATCCGGAAGTGCATTGCGAAGTGGTCCCATAGACATTGGATTGGCTGTCAAGGACGACCGGGGAATAAATCTGAAATCCATCCGTTCCCTGGAAGTTGTGGATGACCTGCTCCGTCCAGGTGCCGTTGGATTGCGGCGTCATTCTGAAAACTGTGCCGCAGCCGTAGCCGTTACAGGTGCCGCTTCCGCCAAGTTCGGTTGTGCCATAGAGGTTCCCTTGCCTATCAAAGGCCAGTCCGGCGTCAGAAGGGCCTCCGTCGGAAGGCGGACCGCTGAAGTTGTGCAGGACCTTGTACGTCTGCGCCTGCGCTGGGGGAAGGCCTACTCCCAGCATTATTAAGATTGCCGCACACATTGCCGTGCCCAACGTACGGCAGTTACAGATATATGTAGTTGTCACCGGATTCCTCCTCATTCATGTCCTCCGCTGACTCGCGGCTGTCTACCAGTAGCAGTGGATTATGCGGTGCCGGCTTCGCGCGCGGCTTTCATCACCGTTTTCTTCATGCGGTTTTCACCCGCCCAGTACAGGCTGATCTCGTGCCCCTCGGGATCGTTGAGGTAGGCGTGCCGCCAGCCCCAGGGCATCATGGTGGGCAACTGCGTGAAGTAGAAGCCGCGCTTCTGGAGGCTGCGGCAGAAGCCGTCGAGATCGGGCACTTCGAAGTACAGCCGCACGCCATCGCTGGTGACCGACGCGCCCGGCCCGGCCTGGTGCAGAGCGATGGTGCCATCGCCGCCCGGCGCGCGCAGCCGCGCGTAAACCGGCCTGCCCTCGTAGCGGAAATCTTCGATCAGCTTGAATCCCAGCCAGCCGCGATAGAAATTGATCCCGCGCTCCACATCCTTCACGTAGATCATGGCGTGGTTGAAGCTGAGCTTTCCCTCGTCGGCTGGAGGCGCGGGAGTTTTCGCTGCGGAAACCTTCCTGGGCTGGGTGCGCGCCGGTTTCACGGCTGCGCGCTTCGCCGGACGCGCGGCGCTCTTCTTCTTTGCGATCGCCTTCTTTTTGGCAGGCTTCTTCTTCATGAAATCACCGCCGGAGAGCTCGGGAGGGTGGAGCACCGCTTCAGCGGTGCAGTCTGGAGATTCGACAATTGAACCGGCTTCAGCCGCTGAGGTAGCAAGAGGTTACCTCAGGCGCTAAAGCGCGAACCCGATTCTTGCGTCGCCCGTGCACGCCTGAAGGCGTGCTCCACCCGCGACCCTACAACCGTTTCCGGACTCTCAAAATCGAACGGCGCAAGTATGTTTGCGATCACCGCGGTTGTCAAGTGAGTTGTCAAACGATCGCTTCCATACTTTCTTGGGCCAAAAGCCATGCGCCAAAATATCTGGAAGGCGCGAATGTCCACGCTCAGGCCTCTTCGAAACGCAGCTTTTTCAGGAGCGCGGCTTCCTGCCGCAGACGTCCGCGACGATCTCCAGCGCCCGCGCGCATTGTTCGCGGTCCACATCGAGGTGGGTGACAAAGCGAATGATGTACGGGCCGTAGGCGCTCGCCAATACATTCCGCTCTGCCAATCTGCGCGACAGATCCGCGCCCGTGATGCCGCTGCCGGCGGTATCGCAGATCAGTATGTTGGTCTGCACTCTGGCGGGATCGATCTTGATGCCGGGAATTCGCGCTAACCCGTCGGCGAGGAACTTGGCGTTGGCATGGTCCTGGGCCAGCTTCTCCGGCCCCTGCTCCAGCGCGATCTGGCCGATGGGATCCTTGCTGCGTTCGTTGTGCACGAAATTGATCCCGTCCGGAGAGGGGAAGAGGTACTGGATCACCGCGGCGATGGCGTCCTGGGGACAGTTGCCGNNTGCCGCCGCCCAGCGCTTTGCGATAAATGCGAGCTCGGTCCATCAACTCTGCGCTACCGGCCAGCAGCGATCCCACGGGCGCGCCCAGGCCTTTCGACAGGCAGAACATTACGGTGTCGGCCTTGGCCGTGACTTGCGCCACCGGCATTCCCAGCGCGATGGCAGCATTGAACACCCGCGCGCCGTCCAGATGAACGGGCAAGCCTGCCGCGTGCGCGTTGTCGCAAATCTCGTCGAACACTTCGGGAGGTGTGATGGTCCCACCCGCCATGTTGTGCGTGTTCTCCACGGAAACCAGGCCGGTCCTGGCGCCGTGGTAGCTCTTGGTCCGGATCTTCGACTTGACCTGCTCCCAGGTGAGAACGCCGTCCCCGGCCGCGACCGTTCGCGGCACCACCCCCGAGAAGTGCGCCATCATCGCCANNTGATCGCGATCTGGTTGCCCATCGTCCCGCTGGGGACAAACAGCGCAGCTTCGCGCCCGAAAATTTCCGCCGCGCGCTTCTCCAGCCGGTTGATGGTCGGGTCCTCGGCGTAAACGTCGTCGCCGACCTCGGCCTCGA
>PLBD01000085.1 GCA_003135315.1 Acidobacteriaceae bacterium
TCACCGCTCGGCATCCTTTCGCCGTCACCGCTCGGCATCCTTTCGCCGTCGCCGCTCGCTCTCCCTGATCATTTCGCTAATATCCGCCGCTGGACGTATCTCGATTGTTCCACACTGCAGCTTCACTCCCGGAGATCGGGAAACGAGCTGAATTGCGTGATTCAGGTCGCGCGCTTCCAGCACCTGAATTCCACCCAATTGCTCCTTCGTTTCCGCGTACGGACCGTCCGTCACGGCAACCTTTCCGTTCTTCCAAGCCACGGTCACCGCCGTGTTGACGGGCTGAAGAGGTTCCTCAGCGAAAAGATGTCCGTTCTGCCGCAGTTCGTCGTTGTAGCTGAAACACTCGTCCAGCACGGTGTTGCGCTGGCTCTCAGACATGTTCTCGAACTTGCCGGGCTCGAGATATCCCAAACAAATGTACTTCATCCGTTCCCTCCTTGTTCGGGGCCGGCAGCACAGCTGTCGCAGGCTTTTCTGTCACTGTTTCAAGTAACGAAGCGCAACGCATCCTGATTTAAAGGTCTTTGACTCAACAAGTTGCAACTGTAATTTCTCTTGCAGGCTGAGACGGTCAAACAACCGTCTCCCTTCTCCGGCAATGATTGGCGTAACGACAAAACGATATTCGTCAATCAGGCCAAGCTCCGTCAGTTGTGAAGGAATATCAACACCGCCGACCAAAATATCTCGGCCTGGTTCTCGCTTCAGTTTAAGTATTTCATCATGTAGGTTCGTACGAACAATTCTCGTATTTCCATCGTCAGCGCTGGCCAATGATCGTGAAAAAACAACCTTCTTCTTGGAGACAAAGGCTTGAGCAAAATCGACATCCGCTTTTGTCTCGGACTGGCTTTTTGCGATATCAGGCCAATAAGGAACCATCAATTGATGGGTTTTACGCCCATAGACGAGCAGGTCAAAATCTCGCAAGAGGTGCGTGGAATGTTCAAGTGCTTCTTCATCGGGATTGAACTTGGTGTGGTCGCAGCAGCCGTCCAGTGTGACGTTGATTGCGTAAATTACATTTCTCATTTGCATATCCCTCCTGTCTCACGTGACCCATTGCCTCGTTGTCTCGCAGACTCACCCACTTCGACCAGATCTATCACGGGCCCAGTTCGTAAATTCGGTCTAGCGGGCGTCCGTTCCGTCTGACCACCGTTCGACGGCAACTACGAACGAAGTCACGTGCAACCGTGGGTCCGTCATACCCATAACGGGAGAGCCCGGCAGATTCGCTCCCCAGGTTGCGGGGTCGGTCTGCGAATAGAAAAACATAAGATGCGAAGGCC
Source organism: Acidobacteriaceae bacterium (assembly GCA_003135315.1). Lineage (GTDB taxonomy): Bacteria > Acidobacteriota > Terriglobia > Terriglobales > Acidobacteriaceae > Bog-257. Next base: position 1,296 of record PLBD01000085.1, read on the forward strand.
AGTGCGGAGCGCTGTCGCCGCCGTATCCCTGCTTCGACATCATGTAGCACATTGCCCCAGCCTCCATCGCCGGCAGTTCCTTCTTGTCGGCTGCGGCGACGATGGCCTCCTCCATCTGAGCTTTCGTGCGTCCCGCCAGGATCAAATCGGTCGCTTTGAGGTCCCACAAAAGGTAGGAACGCGCGGCTGCCGCATTCAGACACATCGGGACCCGCACCTTCGGATTCCAAAAGTCGGCATCGGCTGCGGCAGTCCACGAACGTTCGACGATACACACGAAACCGTTCTTGCCCTTGACAGCGGTTTCGAAACCATGACGCCGCAGCACCCGCACCTCCGCGTCGCGTGAAATGGACTCCGGCGCCGCACTGCGCGCCAGAGCTATTTCCGCACTCTGGTCCACCATGAGGTACTGGTCGATCGGGGCCATCTTCGGATAGGGCGTCGTGGCATCCTGTGGCATCGCCAGGTACGCGGCACCGAGCACAGCGAGTAGGGCGAGGCCTTTGATTGCGCTTCCGGCACGCATCTTTTTCGGCATTGTTTTCCTCATGAAAATGTGTCGCTTCCGTCGGGCCGATTCGCTTGCGCAGGGCGCTGAAGAGCGCCACGCACTTCGACCGGCGCACGGCAGGCGATGGCGGCCTTGCGGCCCCACTCGAGGGCCTGGTTCAGATCAGCGGTCTCCAGCACCCAAAAACCGGCGATGTGCTCCTTGGTCTCCAGGTACGGGCCGTCGGTAACGGACACCTTGCCATTGGGCTGCGCCCGCAGCGATTTTGCTTTACTGGCCGGGGCAAGGCCGGCAACGAAAGTCCTGACCCCGGCAGCGATCATTTCGCGGTTGAGCGCGTGTATCTCCTCGGCGATCGCTCCGGTTTCGATCGACGGGTCGAAGTCGTCGGGATGGTAGATAGCAACTAAATACTGTGGCATGATTTCTCCATTCTCCAGTGGTGGCTCTGTAGTAGCTATATAGCGCTGAGAGTTTCTTCCTACAGGCTCATCTCAGCAGCGACGTCGTCGCCGAACTTCTTTTGGATCTCCTTTTGGGTCTCGGGATCGAAGTCAGTTAAGTCAAAAAACCGGCGGACCTCGACCATTTCGTCATCCTTTCCGGGGATGCGCGAGGCCCATTCGAGCGCTTCTTCGCGCGACTTCACCTGGATGATCCAGTAGCCGCCGACTACTTCCTTCGCTTCGGTAAACG
>PLBD01000058.1 GCA_003135315.1 Acidobacteriaceae bacterium
AATAGAATCTCCAAGGCCTATTTTTGGAGTTCCTCCAAAATAACCGTCTTGGACATCCCCCCTCCAGTCTCACAATCTCGCTTTTCCACCCCCCATCTCCTTCTATCTCCAGACCTTAGCTCCCCAATCCGCCTCTTCCTGGTAATTGGCACCCGTCCTGCAATTACACCTTTGGTCGCAAAGCGAACTGCCCGTTAGCGCGATGGGACGCTCACTGGTTGCAAGTTAGCGCACCGGACGGGAGACGAAATGATCATCGAGCAGTTGACCATTCGCGCGCCGAAGGGAAAGCGCCAGGAAGTGGGTAGCGCACTCGTTTCGCTATCGGCTCCGACGCAGGTGCAGCCGGGGTGTTTGAAGTGTCGCTTGCTGCAAAGCTGGCACGAGCCCGACGAACTTGTCCTTGAGGCCAACTGGGAGACCATCGAGGATTTGGTTCGCCATCTTCAGTCCGATTCCTACAAACGGCTTCTCCTCCTGATGGAGTTGAGCCCCGTACCTCCGGTTCTCAAGTTCTGCACCGTGCAGGAAGTTAGTGGATTGGAACTGGTGGAAAGAGCTCGAAACCATTCAGGGGCAGAAATTCAAGGCGACTAGGAGATCGGCATATTAGTTGTGTATGCTCGCGGGAGCATGAGGAATGGAACGGTCAAGAAGGCTCAGGACAGAAGTTCAACAGAAATAACTAATTTGCAAAACGATAAGGAGATCCAATTCATGTTCAGCAGACGAATTGCAATAACGGTATGTCTCTTGGCGGTCTTTACTTTGGCGGCGGCACCAGCATTTGGCGTCAGTTCGGGTGACAAGGTCAAGAACAAGGGAGTAATCACGCTCCGAGCTGGAGACACATTAACGGTGAAAACTTCGGAAGGGGTTTTCACGGTAACCATCAACAGTGACACCAAAATTCAGCACGGAGTGGGACTCACGGGTATTCGTAAGAAGCAAGACACGCCGGACGTTCTGATTCCGGGACTCAAGATGAAATTCGAGGGAGTCGGCGGCGATCAGGAAAACACGGTCATCGCCAAGACGATCGACTTTGATGAAGACGATCTGTCGCTGGCCGAGGTAATCCAGGCTGGCCTGAATCCCACGGCGCAGCAACAAGCCCAAAACATGCAGACTTACGCAGCCAATAAGGCGGCCACCGATGCGGCCATAGCAGCCAACAAACAGGAGATCGCGGCAACCCAGCAGGAGGTCGCCGCCAACAAGTCCCAAATCGACGAAGTTGCAACATCAACCAAGAAGCGCTTCAGCGAGATGGGTGAAGTTGTCACCAAAGACCAATACACCGTGCTCTTCGCCAACGGGCAATACAGTCTCTCCCAGGAATACAAAGACGGTCTTGCAAAAATAGCGAAGGAGGCCCTCACCTACAACAAAGGCTGGGCCCTCTCAGTGGCGGGATTTGCCGACTCGGTGGGTACCGCTGCCTCGAACCAGGTTCTCAGCAAGCAGCGCGCGCAGGCAGTCGTCGCTTACTTGCTTCAGGACTGTGGAGTACCGGTAGGCCGCATCGTCGCGCCCGGCGCGATGGGTGAAAGCAATCCGGTAGCTTCCAACGAAAGCCCGTCAGGACGGGCCGAAAATCGCAGGGTCGACGTTAAGCTCCTGCTTAACAAAGGCGTTGCCGAAGCGAATTAGAGAAGCCCTTTTCAAGAACGGAGGCGCGGATTCCGGGCCTCCGTTTCCGTCAAGCTGCGGGTTGAGGTGCAACAAGCCCATTTGTCAATAGCTAGCGTCCCGCGGATGGTTGCGTGGCGGGTTGCAGTTCGCCGACTGCAGTAATGCTGAGTTGCACTACTTTATCGACCTTTAGAAACATGTTGCTGGGATTTTTCATGCCCCATTCTTCGAAGGGAATCGAAAACTTGGTGTGGGCCTCGACGGATGTGTTGTTCGCGGTGAAGGGCACTGTAAGGGTGACTTCGTGGGACGCGCCGTGGATCGTGAAGGTCCCGGCCAGTTGGACCGTTGACGATGCTTGACCAGGCACGAATCCGGTAACGTGCTTAGGAGAAAAAACGATCTCAGGATATTTCGCGCTCTCCAGAACGTTTTTGTTCATATCAGCGTCACGCTTCTTGTTCCCGCTGTCACCACTCGTAGCGTCAACGATCAGTCGTCCGCTGGCTTCTCCAGTGTTGGGGTTAAACACAATATCGCCCGACTTCAGCCGGAAAGTGCCTTCCACCTCATGCAAGGTCGCGCCGAGGGTCCAGTCGATTCGCGTTTTCGCTGGATCCAACTTCAGTTCGGTTTGCTGGGCCGCCAGAGGCGAAATCAAGGCAAGCAAGGCAGATACGAGAACCGGCAGGCACCGTACACGAAAACTTGGCTGTTTTCGATTCATTTTCTCCTCGTAGGGGTGGTTGACTAATGAACCGCAATGATGCACGTTCAGTATAAAATTCGGCGCCGCATAGAAGTCAGACTGCGGTCCCCATAAAGAAGGCGGGGCAGGACTCTACGTTGCATAAGAATAGATCCTTCTTAAATTACGTTCAAAAATCTCGTGCGGAAGCATTCTTGTCACCATTTGGCGTCCGCCCGCGACGAGCCGATTCTCCCATTGCCCGATTTGGCCCATCAGAAGCGAGCGTTGCTGCACATGGCGAGTGCGCCCGCGGCGCAGCGATTCGTAGCGGCGCAGAGCTGATTCGGGAGAAGCCTCTTTGCAAAACGATTTCGCAAGGACAAGGGCGTCTTCGAGAGCCATGCAACCTCCCAATCCGAGATTTGGCGTACACGGATGGGCGGCATCGCCGAGCAGCATGATTCGTCCATGTCCCCAGCGCTTCAGCGGTGCGAGATCGTAAGCGCCGTTTTTCAGAATGCTACCCCCGTCCGTCGCGCCGATCAGACGCTCTATCGGTTCGTGCCAGCCCGCGAACATCCGCAGCAGTTCACTCTGCCGCCCTTCGGGAGAATCGACATGGCCCGAATCGGTGTTTGCAGTGGCGTACCAGGTGAACCGCTCGCCGCCGGTATTGAGGATGCCGAAGCGTTTTCCTCGCCCCCAGGTTTCGCTGTTCGAGCCGGACGGAATAGCGCCCATAAGACGCGCCAGC
>PLBD01000625.1 GCA_003135315.1 Acidobacteriaceae bacterium
GGACGGCGCGCTGGCCGGGCAGGTGCAAGTCGTGCAGTTCGCCTCCGGGACGGCGCTGACCCCGGCAGGCAGCAGCTATTTCTCCGCCCCGGCGGGCAGCGAGCAGAGCAGCAACGCGCAGGTGGTGCAGGGGGTGCTGGAGAACAGCAACGTCAATCCGATCTCCGCCGGGGTCGAGCTGGTCTCGCTGCAGCGCCATGCCGAGCTGCTGCAGCAGGCGCTCACCGCCTTTCATACCAACTTCAACCGCATCGCGGCGCAGAACCTGCCGCAGATCTGAGGCCCGCCTATGTTTCGCGCGCTCTATACCGCAGCCACGGGGATGATGGCCCAGCAACTGAATCTCGATAACGTGGCCAACAACCTGTCGAACTCCAGCACCGCCGGCTTCCGCAGCCGCCGGCTGCAGTTCCAGGACCTCATCTACCAGAACCTGGTGATGCCGGGCGCGGCGGCGACGCAGAGCACTACCGTTCCCGCCGGGTTGCAGGTGGGCCTGGGCACGCGCACCGCGGCATCGGAGGTGATCCAGACCCAGGGCGACTTCGACAACACCGGCAATCCGCTGGACCTGGCTATCCAGGGCGCCGGTTTCTTTCAGGTCAAGATGCCGGACGGACAGATCGCCTACACCCGCGCCGGCATGTTCCATCTCGACAACCAGGGCAACATGGTGACCGCCGATGGCAACCCGCTGGATCCCCAGATCACCATTCCGGCCGACGCGCTGAGCATCACGGTGGGCACCGACGGCACGGTCAGCGTCACCCAGCCCGGGCAGACACAGGCGCAGCAGGTGGGCGCCATACAACTGGCGAATTTTCAGAACCCGGGCGGGCTGAACAGCGTAGGCCAGAACATGTTTTTGCAGACCACCGCTTCCGGTGATCCCATTGTCGGCACCCCGGGCGGCGCCGACGGGCTGGGAACCTTGCAGCAGGGCGTGCTGGAGCAGTCGAACGTGAACATTGTGCAGGAGTTTATCCAGATGATTGTGGCGCAGCGTTCCTACGAGGCGAATTCGCGGGTGATCACCGCCGCCGACCAGATGCTGCAGCAGCTCAACAACCTGTCCCACTAACTGCTAGTGGCCGGTGGCCAGTGGTCAGTGGCTAGTTGTCGGGAACTGCTAATTGCGGAGACACAGGGCGATGCGGCGCGGAAAACATTTCGGCCCGAAACAGAAGCGAAGCTGGCTGTTCGTCATTGCCGCATTGCTGCCGCTGGTGCAAGTCGTGGCGGCGCTGCCGAATCCATCGCCCCTGCAGCAGCAGGCGGCCGAGGCGGTGGTCCGGGACATGCGATTGCAATCGGAGAGCAGTCTGGTAGAGCGCAACCTCGAAGTGCTGGCGCCTTTCACCGCGCTGCCGGCGGGCGCGGCGCTGCACGTGGTTTCCGCCCGGGCCAGCTTCGCCGCCGGCACCTGGATGCTGCGTCTGGACTGCGCGTCTCGGCGCGACTGCCTGCCCTTCCATGCAGTGCTGCGGATGCCGCCGGGCGACCGTCTGGTGCAACCCGACGGTGCGCCGGTTACGGCGAAGCTCCTGAACATAACGGCGGGCAGGCCGGCGATCGCTACCGCTCTGGCCCGCCGCGGCGATCAGGCGGATCTGGTTGAGGAATTGCCCGGGCTGCGGCTGCGGGCGAAAGTGCTTTGCCTGGAGTCGGGCGGCCTGGGCGATCGCATCCGGGTGGAGAACCGGGCAACGCATCGCGTGCTGCTGGCTACGGTCGCGGGCCAGGGCCTGGTGAGGGTGACCCGATGAGAACGCTGCGGCGAGCGTTGCTGGTCAGTGCGATGGTCGCGGTGCTGAGCTGTGGCGCTGTCTGCGCTGCCAATACCAATACCAAGGCCAGGAAAAACTCCCCTCAGCCGCTGACCTCGCTGCAGCAGTTTCTGGCGCGGGTGCAGGGCCAGCCGGTTCCGGTGACCACCGCCCTCGGCAGCCTGTGGCCGCTGCAAGGCAGCCTGCTTACCGATCTGGCGACCGACTACAAGGCGCGCCGGCTGAACGATCTGGTCATCATCAGCATTGTGGAGCAGACCCTGGCGCAGGCCGAGCACGATGTGACCGCGCAGCGGGCCTTCACTTCGGGCTCCGGGATAACGGCCATCGCCGGCCAGGTCAATACCGCTTCGTTCAATCCGCTCTATGGCCTGACCTCCAGCAGCAACCTGAAGGGCGCTGGCGCCGCCAACAGCACGACCCTGTTGCAGGCCAACATTTCCGGACGCGTAGTCGCGGTGCTACCCAACGGCAATCTTGTCGTCGAGGCCGAACGCCAGGTCAGCTTTAACCAGGAAGACCAGACCATCATCCTGCGCGGGGTGGTGCGGCCCGGCGACATCCTTTCCAACAACTCCGTGCCCTCAACCTCGCTCAGCGATCTGGAGCTGGAAGTGAAAGGCAAGGGCGTGGTCAGCGACGCCGTGCGGCAACCCAACGTGTTCGTGCGGCTGCTGATGAAGCTGTTGAACTTCTGATGAAACTCAGGCGACAACTCGGGCTCTCCTTGTGCTGGTGGCTGGGGCTCGCCGTCGCGTTCCTCCCGGCGCAGGAGACGACCACCCATCTGCCCATTCGCGATCTGGCGTCGATTGAAGGCGTGCGCGAGAACCCGCTGATCGGCTATGGCATGGTGGTGGGCCTGGCCGGGACCGGCGACCGCCAGCAGACCATGTTCAGCGTTCAGACCCTGGCAAACATCCTGCAAAAGATGGGCGTGCAGATTCCGGTGGCCTCGGTGAGCGTGAAGAATGTGGCCGCGGTTTTCGTTACCGCCTCGCTGCCTGCGTTCGCGCGCCCGGGAACGCATATCGATGTCACCGTGTCTTCTATCGGCGACGCCAAGACCCTGGAGGGCGGCACGCTGCTGCTGGCCCCGCTCTATGCCGCCGACGGGCAGGTTTATGCCGAAGCCCAGGGAGCGGTAACGCTCGGCGGATACACCGCCGGCAAGTCGGGAGCGAATTCCAAGCAGGTGAACCATCCCACCGCCGGCCGCATCCCCAACGGCGCGCTGGTGGAGCGCGACGCCTCCATCGACCTGCACAAGCTGTCCCGGATTTCGCTGCTGGTACGCGACCCTGATTTTCGCATTACCCGCGACATGGCGGCGGCCATCAATCAGGAAATGGGACGTCCCATGGCGACGGCCATCGACAGCGGCCGGGTGGAACTCGACGGCATGCCCGCGGCCGGCCTGCCGGATTTGCTGGCGCGCCTGCTGAGCCTGAGGGTCGAGATCCATCCCCGCGCCCGGGTGGTGGTCAGCGAACGCACCGGGACCATCGTCATGGGCCGCGACGTGCGGCTGAGCGCGGTCTCCATCCTGCATGGCGATCTGTCGATTGAGATTGCCACCGATTATCAGGTGTCGCAGCCCTTGCCCTTCAGCAATACCGGGCAGACCACGGTGGTCCCGGAGACCACGGTGGAAAGCAAGGACGAGAAGGTCAAGCGCATCGAGCTGGGCGAAGGCGCCAGCGTCGAGCAGTTGGTGAACGGCCTGCAAGCCATTGGGGCGACGGCCAGGGACATGATCGCCATCCTGCAGGCCATCAACCCGGCAGGCGCGCTGGAGGCCGACCTGGAGGTGATCTGATTATGGCGTCTGCGATTTCCGCGCAAAGTTATGTCTCTGCTGCCGATGGGCAGGCGGCGCCTGCGCCGAAGCTGGTGAAGGCGGCGCGCGAGTTCGAGGCCATCCTGCTCCAGAGCTGGCTGGAGAAGATGAACAAAAGCTGTCTGGGGACGGAAGAGAGCCAGGACCCGGCGCACGATACCGTGAGCAGCCTGGGGACGCACGCCATTGCCACGGCGCTGGCGGCGCGGGGAGGCATCGGCATTGCCGACATGATTCTGCGGCAGCTCCAGCGCAAGCCGCAGCCCGGCCGGGATGGGGAACCAGTCCCGCCGGAGGCCGCCGCTAATCTCGATGGAGACCCTGGCCGATAGTTATGAAAGAGCGTCGGGAGAAAATTCGCTCGCCCAAAATTAAAGTCTTCTCACGAATTGCCGATCCCATACTTGCAAGGCAATCCCGTGGAACGAGGTCCTGCGATGAGAATTGATTTAAATCCGTCTTCGCTGCCGGAGCTGGCGCGAAGCAATGGTGCGGCGGGCGCGGCCCAGCCTGGGCAGCCAACCGTCGGCAATCCAGCCGATGCCGCCACCGCTGCCACCACTGATGACGTCGCCCATCTGTCGACCGGCAGCGACGCGGTACAGCGGCTGAAGACGCAACTGGATGCCGTGCCCGACGTCCGGCAGCAGCGGGTGGACGCGTTGCGCCAGGCGGTAGCTGACGGCAGCTTCCAGGTCTCGCCGCAGCAGATTGCGGAAGCCATGCTGGCGGGCGACGCGATCGGGAAATAGAGCATTGCTCCCGTGAGTAGCAGGGGGTGTGGTTGTGGAGTTCAGCACCGGACGCCTGGAAGCCTCGACGCGGATTGAAGAGCGTTCCTCGCCCCCGTCCGCCGAGGAACGCCGCCGGCGCGCGCCCCGCCGTCACCCGGACAACTCCCCGGACTTGGCGGAAGACGAACTGCTGACGCTGGCGGACGACGAATTGCAGGCTGGGCCGGATCCCGAAGCCCATCAGCTGGACGATCTCGCCTGAGGGAGGCGCAACATGACAAGCGTCGCGGCGGCCGCAAACCCAGTCCCAGCCCCGCTGTCCCCGATGGACCAGGAACTGGTGCTGCTGGAGACCTTGAAGTCCCTGCTGGAAGAGGCGATGCGCTCGCTCAGCGGCGGCGAAGCCTTACCTCTGCTGGAAGTGAGCCGCCAGATCGGCGTGACCGCGCAGGAATTGATGGCATTCTCCCTTCAGTTGGGCTGTCTGCCCTGGACGCCGGAAGCGCAGCAGCAAAGACGCAAGCTGCTGGCCGAACTGGGCCAGCAACGCGCTTTTTGCCGCGCCATGTTACGGCGCTGGCGGCGCTCCATCGTGCTGCGGCAGCAACTGCTGGGATTGCAATCCGAGCCGGCGCCTTACACCGAATCCCTGCCGGCGGGCTGGAGCTGAAATGAGTGGACTGACAGGCACCATGTGGATTGCGCTCAATGCCCTGGAAGCGCAGCAGGTGGGAATGGAAACCACTGCCAACAACGTCGCCAACCTGAATACCCCGGGCTACAGCCGGCAGGTGCCGGTGTTCCAGGAAGCCCCGCAGTATCTTGAGGGCAGTCTGGTGGTGGGCGGGGGCGTCGAGGTCGAGGGCATCCAGAGCCTGCGCGACAACCTGCTGGACCTGCAGATCAGCGAGGAAACCCAGCAGCAGGGCAACGCGCAAGCCTACGTCAACGCCATGGACCAGGTGCAGACCCTTTTCCCCGACGACACGACCGGCATCGGCCAGCAGATCAGCGCCTTCTTCCAGAGCATCAACAGTCTTTCCACCGATCCTTCCGACACCACGCTGCGCCAGGGTATGCTGACTGCGGCCCAGAACATGGCCACGTCCTTCAACAACACGGCCGGGCAGCTGACCAGCGTAAGGCAGCAACTCGACGGCGACGTCCAGCAGCAGGTGCAGCAGGTCAATCAACTGACACAGCAGATTGCGACCATCAATGCCAACCTGCCCGACGTGGGCAACGCCACCCAGGAATACGGCTCCCTCATCGACCAGCGCAGCGCCCTCATCCAGCAACTGTCCGGCCTGATCGATGTTTCGCAATTGACCGAGGGCAACTCGTTGACCTTGACCACAAAGCAGGGCGCCGCGCTGGTGGTCGGCGGCCAGGCCTACGCTCTCAGCACCGCGCCCGGCAGCGATGGAGTGCAGCACGTTTACTCCTCGCAGGGCCAGGACATCACCGGGGAAATTTCCGGCGGGCAGCTGGGCGGCACGCTCGCGGCCCGCGATCAGACCGTCCCCTCGCTCCAGACCCAGCTGGACTCGCTGGCCGGCGGCCTGGTGACCGCCTTGAATACCGCCCAGTCCAAGGGCACGGACATGTATGGCAATTCCGGCGACAAACTGTCCAACCTGTTCGAACCGGTTACCGGCGCGGGTGCGGCAGCCGACATGGCGCTGGCCATCAGCGACCCGAACCTGATCGCCGCCAGCTCCGATGGCACGCAGGGCAGCAATGGCAACCTGGCGAACTTTTCGGCGGTTGCCAATACGGTCATCTCCAACGGCCAGACGCCCAGCGGCGCCTACGGCAATCTGGTGTTTCAGGTGGGCACCGCGGTCAGCAACCAGACCAGCGAACTCGATGCCAGCAATGCCATGTTGCAGCAACTCCAGCAGCAGCAATCTTCCGTCAGCGGGGTTTCGCTCGACCAGGAAGCGTCCAACCTGATGCTGTATCAGCAGGCCTATCAGGCATCGGCCCAGGTCATCACCACCGTCAGCCAGATGATCGACACCCTCATGAACGTGGGAGCCGGTTCTTCATGATCTCAACCCTCCAGTTATCGAACCTGGTGCTCAACGCGCTTGAGACTTCCGACGAAGCTGAACAGACAGCGCTCACCCAGGTGACCACGGGACGGCTGGTAAACGCCGACTCCGACGATCCCGCGGCCGCCGCGCAGGAAGTCAACATTTCCTCGCAGATGAACGGCTGCGATCAGTATCTGCGCAGCATCTCCAGCATCACCTCGGAGTTGCAGACCGCGGATTCGTCCCTCAACTCAGTAGTCACCGCCCTGCAACAGGCCATCTCGCTCGGCACCGAGGGCGCCAACAGCACCTTGTCGCAGCAGGACCGCACCTCGATCGCGCAGCAGATCCAGGGCATCTCCCACCAGGTTTTCAGTGTGGCCAACCTCGCCTACAACGGCACCTATGTCTTTGCGGGAACGGCCAGCACGCAGCCTCCTTATGTGTTGGACAGCTCCGCTCCCGGCGGCGTCAGGTATCAGGGCAATGATCATATGAACTCTGTCGACGTGGCCGATGGAGAATCGGTTGCGGTGAACCAGCCCGGCAGCCAGTTGTTCTCCGCCCAGGGAGCCAATGTCTTCGTGGCGCTGAGCGACCTGAGCACGGCGCTGGAATCCAACGGCAGCACCAGCGACATTGGCGACGCCGTCACGGAATTGCGCGGCGCCTATGATCAGCTCACCTCGGCGCGGACCTTCTATGGCAGCACCGTCAATCAGATCACCGGCACGCAGAATTTTCTCAACAGCGAAAACGTTCAGCTCGCCCAGCAGCAGAACGCTACGGTGGGCATCGACATTGACACTGCCGTTACCGATCTGACCAACGCCGAAGAGTCCCGCGCCGCCACGGTGCAGGCCGCCGCCAGCCTGAATGGCGCGACCTTGATGGACTACCTGGCGAACAGGGGGCGCTAGCTTTCTTTGAGGTGAATCGGCACTTAGCAGTTAGCAGTTAGCCAAAGCGCGATCGAAGATTGCGGACTTAGAACCTTGATGCGACATTTGTGTTCTGAAGCTCGGGCATTAAGCTAAGTGCTAAATGCTAAGTGCTGAGTGCTGAGTGCTAAGTGCCAAATGCTCGTCCAACCACAACGCAACCTGACCGCCCGCGGCGCAGGAATGATACGCTGTTGCGATCATGACCGCCGACGAAGTCAAACAACTGATGCAACTGAAACCGCTCTCCATCGAAGGCGGCTTCTTTCGTGAAACCTATCGCTCCCGCTGGGTGGTCTCGGCGGAATATTTGCCCGACGGATTCCGCGGCTCCCGCTCCATCGGCACAGCGATCTACTACATGATCACTCCCGAAACCTTTTCAGCCCTGCACCGCCTGCCGGGCACGGAGGTATTTCATTTCTACCTTGGCGATCCCGTTCTGATGCTGCAGGTGCTGCCGGATGGCACCTCGCAGACGATCACGCTGGGGCCCGATCTGCTGAACGGTCAGCAGCCGCAAGCGGTGGTGCGAGGCAGTGTATGGCAGGGCAGCCGGCTTGCGCCCGGCGGGAAGTGGGCGCTGATGGGGACGACCATGTCTCCCGGCTTCGACTACGCGGACTACGAAAACGCCGATCGCGAGCTGCTGATCGCGCAGTATCCGGGCGCGGCGGCGCAGATCAGGGAGTACACGCGGTAAAACCGCCGGTCGTTTTTCGCTCTAGGGCGTGATCTCGAAGATGACGCCGGCGTCGTCGGGGCCGCCTCTTGAAGTGGTGCCGTAAACAGTACCGTGCGAGTCAATGGTCACGCCCGTCGGCGAGGAGCCATCGGTACCATCGAAGTGATGGAGATCGGTATAGGTCCAGGTACCGTGAGCCAACTCGAACACATAGCCGTTGCCGTAAGCGCCACCATCAACCACTGCTACGTACAGGTTCCCGGCTGAGTCGATGCTAATGGAGGCTTCGTAAAGCCCCTCATAGTCGTAAAGTGTGGAATAGGTCCAGTTACCCTGGGACAGCATGAAAACGGTGCTGGGACCAACACCTTCTATGCCACGGGGACAGCTACGGCCCGAACAACCCTCGCCAATGGTGACTCCGTAGAGATTGCCCGTCTGATCTCTAACCAACCCAAGAGGATATCCACTGTCGCTCTGGCCGGTGAAGGTATAAAGCGTGTTCAGCCTCCAGCCCGACCCCGAGGGCGACAGCTCGAAAACCGTTCCATAGCCATAGGCGCCGCCCTCGGCGGCCACTCCGAAAAGGTTGCCGGATTGGTCCAGATTCAGGCTGCCGGGATAAGAACCGTCGGCTCCTCCGGTAAAGCTGTAAAGAACACTTTCCACCCAGCCGCTCTGGGTGGGAGTCAGCTTGAAAACCGTTCCGTAGTTATAAGGTCCGCCATAGTAAGTCTGGCCGTAGATATTGCCGGCCTGATCGAAGATGAGGCTGCCGGTCGGGTCCCATCCGTCATTGCCCCCTTCAAAGCTGTAGAGCACAGTCTTGGTCCAGAAGCACAAGACCGCCTGGCAGGCGGTCGGGTGCGGCCTCAACTGGAATACCATGCCACAGCCGTACCCCCCGCATCCCGTTCCGTTGTCTCCGACCGCTGCGTAGAGATTGCCGTCGGGGCCAACCGTCACCAGGGTTTCTGGCAGGCTGCCGTCCGTACCTCCCTGAAAATCGTAGAGCGGTGAGAACAGCCACCCGCCATTAGCGTGATTCAATCTGTAGACCATGCCGTAGCCAGTGCCGCCGGTAAAGGTTGTGCCGTAGAGATTTCCGTTCGGGGCAACGGTTACGCTGGACAAGGGATCGCCACCTCCCATACCCCAAGGGAAGTTGTAGAGAACTTGGAATGTCTGGGCCGGCGCCGGTTGCGCCAGAACCGACATCACCACCAGCATGACTGCCATCAGCAGCGCCCCCATTGCGGCGCGGGGGGCGCGGTGGAAAACCAGAATGCAAAATTGCGATTTGCGGTTCACGGACTTTCCCTCCTTGCTTTGTAAACTCCGGATGAAACGACGCAAAGCAAACGGCTGCGTCGCAGGTCTGGGAGAAGAAGGTTCGAGGGTCTGGCTGCTTACGGCTCCGATGCCAAAGGAGTGGGCAGGGAGGAAGGCCGAAGGATCGTCTCCCGAAATACCCAGCCAGGCGATTCTTACGCCAGCGCCAGAGGTTTGTCAGTGATTTCCAGCACACTGGCTACAGACAATCTAGGGAATCACGCCACACTTCCCCGTCCCATGGCACGTCCGCTGCTTTGACGAGCAGTTGCCCGGCTCGGCCAGCTCGCCATCCGGGCCGATGCAGGTCTGCGTGTGCATGCACCAGAACAGCCCGTCGTTCGACGGCGGCACGGTGGGATCGGGTTCCGCTGCGATGAATTGTCCCTTCCAGCGCAGCGCGGAGCAAAGGTCTTCGCGCGCGGTGTCGAAACGTTCGGCATCAAGATTGAGCATTATGCGGCGCCTCCGGAGCCGGCGCTCTGAGCGCTCAGGATTGCGCGCCGGATTGCGACTTTGGTCAGGGCGATTTTGTACTTGTTGTGGCTCAGCGGCCGGGCGCGTGCCACCGCCGCTTTGGCCGCTTCCGCAACGGTTTCAGGCGTGACCCGATTGCCGGCCAGCGCCTGCTCCGACCCCAACGCCCTCCATGGGATGGGCGCAACCTGGCCCAGCACCACGCGCGCGCTCTTCACCGTGTTGCCGTCCATTTCCAGCGCGACGCAGGCCTGCACCAGAGGCCAGTCGAAGGCCGCCCGTTGCCGCACTTCGTAGGTCGCGGCCCGCAAGTTCTGCGCCGGCGGCGGCACCACGATTTCGATGACCATCTCGCCCGGTTTCAGATCGTGCTCCAGTCCATTCGTCATCCGGGGGATGATGAAGAAGTTTTCCAGCGGCAACTCGCGTACGCCGCTGCCTGATCCGTTCGCCGCGTAGAGGCGGATCTTCGCGCCGTAAGCAATCAGAACGGGCGCCAGGGTGGACGGACTGACGAAATATGCCGGTCCGAAATTGCCCAGGATGGCTGCGTAGCGGTTATCGCCCTCCACCACCATGGACTTGCCGTCGGGAGCGGTTGGCATCAGTCCCATGCCGTTACGGAAGTACCAGCAACGCGGCCGCTGGCACATGTTGCCACCGATGGTTGCGAGATTACGAATCTGCGGGCTGGCGGCTTCGTTGGCCGCTTCCAGCAGCGCCGGATACATCGCCAGGTCACGGGTTGCGTCGGCAAGCTCGGCAATGGTGGTCAGTGCGCCGATACGCAAGCCGTTTCCCGGCTGATAGCTGATGCCGCGCAGCGAGCTCAGCTGTTTGATGTTCACCAGCCGCGCGGGCGAGACGACATCATCCTTCATCAGCGCCAGTAAATCGGTACCGCCGGCCAGGATCGCGCCATTTCCGCCCAGCAAAGTTGCGACCTGCTCTTTGCGGGTGGGGCTGACGTATTCAAACGCTCGCATCAATCTCTCCTCGTCTCACAATGTGGGACATGCAATAACTGTCCAGGTCTTGTGTCCCACAATGTGGGAGCCTCGATTGAGAGTGCCGTCCCTGCGGGACTCAGGCTCTCATTGCCTGCCCTACCCAGGGCTTACGCCCTGGGCTAAAACCAATTCCGCCGCTGCGCGGCTGGGTTCGCTCGCCCTTGAGCAACTCTGATTAATCCTGCTTTTTCGAAGGGGACGGCCTTTAGGCCGTCCGTAAATGTCTCGAAAGCCATTCGGCTTTAGCCGCTGAGGAAAAGCCCTCAGGGCCTAAAGTCCAATTGGCTCGCCCACCTAACGGCACGGCTAAAGCCGCGCCCCTTCACAACCCAGCAACAACCGCTTCCTTCGCAGTCTCTGAGGCCCTGCCACTCACGACGCTTTCCCATCCAGCGCTTCCAGCACGCGCGCCGGAGTCAGCGGCAAGAACGGCACGCGCACGCCGATGGCGTTGGCCACGGCATTCGAAATCGCGGCGCCGGGCGAGACCACGGGCGGCTCGGCCAGTCCGATGACGCCGCGCTCGTCGTAGCCCTTACCGGTCATCATGTGTACCTTCAACTCGCCGATGTCGGCGATGCCCGCCAGCCGGTAGAATTCCATGTTCGGATTCAGCATGCGGCCGGTCACGGGATCCAGAATCTTCTCCTCATACAATGCATAGCTGATGCCCATGATGAGCGCGCCGATGACCTGGCTCTCGGCGGTCTTCACATCCACCACCAGCCCGCAGTCCTGCACCGCGACCATCTTGTTCACGCGCACGATGCCGGTCTCCGTGTCGACGGAAACGTCAGCCATCTGCACGCCGCCAACGCCGCTGTTGGTCAGATCGGGCGGCTTCGACTTGTCGGGATTCTTGCCGCGCACCGTCATCGGCATTGCGCCGAGTTTCGCACAAGCATCTTTCCACGACAGGCTGCGGCTGGGATCGCTCTTCACGCGCACCGTTGCATTCACCGCTTCAAGCTCTTCCGGCTGCGCCTTCAGCGCAGGCGCGACCTTGGCGAACAACTGATGACGCGCGTCGATCACCGCCCGCCGGGTTGACGATGTCACCCCGCCCGAGGTCGTGCTGCCACCGCTACCGCCCGAGACGGGATAGCGGCTGTCGCCGATCAGCAGCTTGACGTTGTCCATCGGGATGCCAAGCGCGTCCGCGGCAACAATGGTGATGATGGTGCGGCAGCCGGTGCCGAGGTCCTGCGTCGCCATCTTGATCTCGACCGAGCCGTCGGGATGAATGGTGAGATCGCAATCGCTGTTGTGGCCGCGGCCGCCCCAGGTGTGAATCGAAAGGCCGAGTCCGCGCTTCACCGGCCCAGCGCTCTTGTCGCCGCGCGGATGCCAGTTCTGCTTCCACTGCATCAACTCCGCCGCGATGGGCAACTCATCGCGATAGATCGAGGCGCGCGGCCCGGCAAGCTCCAGGTTGCGGGTGATGAAATCCAGCGGATCGATGTTCATCTTGGCCGCGAGGTCCTCGATGGCTCCCATGGTGATGACCGCGGCTTGCGGATGATTTGGCGCGCGCCACGCGCGGGCGCTGCCTTGATTGGTCGCAATCGCGATGTTCTGTTTGCGCTGGTTGG
>PLBD01000009.1 GCA_003135315.1 Acidobacteriaceae bacterium
GATGCCAAAAGAACGCTCTAAAGGATGGCTTTTAGCCATCTATTGGACAGTCCGAATCACGAAGGCCACGAATTGACCCGAATCGAGTTTCCCGGGGGAAGCAGGGATCCGATCGTCGAGCGCGGCCCCCCCGGGCCGGAGCCCGCTCGAGGGTTCCCATAAACCCGGTCACCGTGTCGACGGCAGGTCTCGCTTGAGGAGGCGAGGGATGCAATACAAGCAGGCACAAAGAATTCTATGGGAAATTCTCGACACTCCCGACTTGGCGACGCAGATCAAGTTGGCGATCGTGCGGCAATTCATTCGCCGCGAAAGTTTTCCGAAGCTCGGACCCTACCGGAAGCGTAGCCTCGAGCAGGCGCTATGGAGGATCGCGAGCAACCCAAAGATTGCTGGAGCGGAACGTTGGGCGGCGATTAGGAAGCTTCTGTGAAGGCGTGCGATAGCTGCAAAGAAAAGGGCGGCCCGGACCCGCGGGGCATGCGTGAACCCGGCATAGGCCCAGGCGCATTTGGGCTGTCCATTTTCTGGACAGTAGCTACGTGTTGCCATGCCGCAGTCCGGCAAGTGCAGGATTTCGGAGCCATAACGAACGAGAAGGAGCCTAGGACCCGCCGGCAAGCGAGTGATCTCCATTAGCAGCACTAGGCAGTACCCATCCTTCCAGTGCTTCCAGAGGCCTGTTGCGGCGGATTATCCCTATAGCAGGACGGGACGCCGGAGGTCCAGTTGCCCCACATACGATTGTCGTTGAAACGGTGCCAGTCGAGGCAAAACGACAGCAAAGCCTTATTAATCAGTCAAATAGCTCGCTTCTAAGTCGTTTATTGACGCCTCGACACTGGCAAAAAGGCACCTTGTGACGCCTTGTGGCACTCCAGTAACGTGTAAACGATATCTCGTCCCGACCGCAGAACAGTTTCGCGAGCGAAAACCTCGTCCGGGCCGCTTGACTCTGCTCTCAAATTGCATACAATTGCTCTCATTGTGAGAGCAGATGCCCGTGCTTTGGCAGATGTGCTGTTCGGGAAGGGACGCGGAGCGATCCTTGCGCTGCTGTACGGACACCCAGATCAATCCTTCTACTACCGTCAGATAACCCGACAGCTGAATCGAGTGAGCGTTGGAACCGTCCAGCGCGAGCTAGACACACTTTCTCAACTCGGGCTCATTGACCGCTCCACGGTCGGCAATCAGGTCTTCTACCAGGCCAATCGTAATCATCCGGTCTTCATGGAATTACATGCCCTAGTTGCAAAGACTGTCGGTGCGTTTCGAGTTCTCCGTTCCGCACTAGCACCAATGGCGAAACGCATCTCCCTCGCATTTGTCTACGGCTCAATGGCGCGAGAGCAAGAAAAGGCCGAAAGCGACATTGATCTGCTAATCGTCGGCGAAGTAACACTCGAAGAGGTGCTTGCGAAGCTCACCGATGTCGAGCCGTCGCTGGGGCGGCCGGTGAATCCGACCCTTTATTCTGTGTCCGAGTTCAGAGCGAAGCTCGCAAGCGGGAATCATTTCGTGAATTCTGTAGTGCGCGGCAAGAAGGTTTTCCTAATCGGAGACGAAGATGAACTTAGAAAAGTGGGCGGAATACGGCTGGCTTAAAGCAGAACCCACCAGTCGCGATGAGATCAAAAGCCTGCTGACGATTGTCGATCGCGACCTGAAGGACGCGAGTGTTGCTGCAATCTCGGATGANNCAATGCGGCCAGGACAGCCGCGAACCTCGCGCTGCGCGCCTCCGGTTACCGCACGTCAACCCAGCCCGGACATCACCTCAAGACGATTGAATCCCTCGAACTCACAATCCGGGCGGATTCCAAGCTGATTCAGAAGATGAGGACCCTTTCAAAAAAGAGGAACGCAACCAGTTACGACTCTGCGGGCAATGTCTCGACGCAGGAACTAGAATTGGCAGTTAAGACAGCCGCCGAGTTGCAACACGAGGTTGTTGCCTGGCTGGAGAAGAACCATCCCGAGCTGCTGGAGTTGCAGAAGTGAAAGATCGGAAAGACGATTTCGTCGTGAGCGACGCAATCACCGACTTAGAGCAGGCGTTCCCTCTCAAGGATTTGCTCGTTCTGGACTACTTTTCGCGGCACCGCGAGGGATACTACCGCTGTTACGAGGAAGGTTGGCAGGTCTCTCCACGGAATTATTACAACCTCTTGCAGTACCTCCGGGAGATCTACGACTATCGGGAAGAGGACTCAAGAACGTTTGCGAAGGCTCTTCGCGGTAGCGCGGCTGACATGCCGAACAGCGACGCAACGTTTGCTGAGATCATCGTCTACCGATACTACATCAGGCTCGCCTACGAAGGCATCATCAAATCGGTGCAATTGGGGCGACAGGAGTGCGATGTCATCGTGGAACGGCTCGACGGGTCCGGCGCCTACCTGGAGGTCTTTTCGATCAAGCCGAAACTGCCCGTCCCGGCACCAGGCGAAAGGTTTGTCGCATACAGCATCATGACGCACACGCAGGATGCGATGGCTTCCGTTCGTCAGAAATTGTTGCGAAAAATACACGAGCAGAATCAGATGACCAAACCGCGAGACAATTACGCGGTTATCGAACTGAACGACCCGTCGATTGCTGGGGATTTCGCCGTGTTGTCATCGCTATCGAGTGGCTACAAGGTCATGATCGACAAGACAACCATGAAAACAGTGGATGCTGGATACGACTGGACGGGATCAGTGTTCGAGAACGAAGCGACTCGACACCTTAAGGGAGTGATTTTCTTCGACCTTGGTGATTACGAGTCACGTCGATTCATCCACAACCCTTTTTTCCAAAAAGTGGCCGCCATCGAGAAAACGCTGACCTGAAAGGAGAAAACGGCGGCGCGGTGGACGACTTCCAGACTCTCTTGCCGGAGCTTGGTGTTGCCAGGCGTGCCTTGAACTGGATGAAGCCTGGCGGACTGCTTGCCTCATGGCCTTCACAGACTGGCTGGGATTCCACATCTCCATCTCGCGACGCGGGAATTGTCGGCGATGGGCCGCGCCATGCTCCCGACGCAGTTGCTGCGCTCAGTTTGCCCGGCATCGCCGGACTCAGCCATCTGCACGAAAGCATATCGGTTCTGGGTCTACTGGTGACCTACTTGCCAATTCACCAGGCGAAGATCGTCATCCAGCAACCATGTACCATCCGCGGGAAAATACGGTGACGCGGCCACAAAAGACCGGCGTTGGAGCGCGTTGCGTGCGGATGCCGGTAGCGATTTGGGTTCGCGGTCATTGACGTCGTGTCTGTCCCAAAGATATCGGGCTTGCAGTAGGTAATAGAGGCGAACAAAAAGCGAAACATGCATTATAATCGTCTTCATGGGCATCGCCCGTTGCAGTGTCTCGTTCACTGATGGCGCCGGTATCTCTCACCGCATTCACGTACAAGCCGAATCCCTCTACGAAGCCGTGGCCCTCGCGATCGCCGCTTTCAGGAACGATCCAGTCGTCCCTGGGCCCGGTCCGATGACCGAATTCACCGTTATCATTGAACGGCCGGTTATAGAGCATCGGATCCGCCTGAGTCAGGTAGCGAAATGGGCTGAGGACACGACGAGAGATGGGCCAGCGGGAGTGATGAAACGGCAGCGTGTGAAAGTGCTCCTGCGTGACAAGAATGTTGAGAGATAGCACCAGAGCGACCCCGGCTTCGTAACGGGCCGGCTAACCTCAGCGGAGTTCCGCACAGAACTCAGTGCCCGAAATCTTTGCCAACGCTTATCATTCAGACATGCCGCTTTCCGCCAGAGTGAAAAATGCGAAACAGAAGGTCCAGGTTGACACCGAATCAACCTGCCAGGCACACCCGCTGCTCAAGCAAGGCTGCGCCCTACCGCGCTCTACGAGCTTCGAAATCAGCCCACAGGAACTCTTCGGCATCGCCACGTTGCGAACCCAGAGCCCTGAGACTGGCAACTACACGTTCGGCGACTGCGAAAAAGGTTGGCGGTATATGCTGGGCACGTACATCAAGTATCTCGATGTACAAAGTAATCTTATTTCAGCAAAGGTTGTTGACGAGCAACTTCGGGATGTTAGCGAACTGATCGGTATCGCCTATGGCATCAAGGCACTCACAATAGAGTTCGATGTGGAACTCAACAGAATCACGAGGTTTTCGCCCAAGACGAAGAAGAAGCGTGTGGACTTTGAGTTCACGAAGGATAACAATCGGTACTTCCACGAAACCAAGGGAACAATACACCAAGGACGCGTCAATACTCTTCGGCAGGAAATCCTGAAGCAAAAACTATCAACCAAATCCCTTCTCACTTCTGCCGTTCCTCCAGCAGTCGGCGCCGGCTACACAGGTTCTATCACGACGTATCCGCACGTAAAGAAGGCCACGACACCAAGCCAAGTGTTCCTGATCGATCCTCCTCCCGAGCCGACAGTTGCACTCCCGGTTTTGCCGAATGAAGAGTTGATCTCGGTACTTCGCTATTACCAAAACTTCTATGCTGTTACACATCGAAATGTCGTCGGCGAACTAAGTTTGTCTCAATGGCTTTTCGACGTGATCGGAGAGCTCAAGGCGGGTTCGCGCCCACCAACCCAACCGCCGCCCGCTCTGGTTAGCGTTGGACGTCAGTCGGAACCAGGTAGAGAGAACTCTCCATATAAGGGCACCACATTCGATACGCGCACCACTAGGCAGGCGGTCAAGCGTTTCAGATCGTTCGAAGATGCCACAATAGAACTGATAACGCCTGTCTACTTCGTTGGTGTTTCTGACGAGGTGACTTCACTGATTAGGAACTGCCTGTGGACGAAGCTCCTTGCGTTTCGCGACATTTCTCAAAGCGGTGCAGAGCGAGATAACGGTGCGGTGCTTCCGTCCGGCGTCCTAATTCATTTTCTCGGTGCTCAAACAGAGGGTTACGAGATAAGCCAGCGCACTTTCTTCGACACACTGAAGAAGCGCTTTGGATGAGCCATTGCACCACATTCTCACTCTCTTTGTGTTGGCGTCGTTCATCACAAATGCTATGCCGATGCCGTGGCTTTCGGCTTCGTGGGGAACGCTACTGTGCTACTGTCCCAACGCTACACCGCTTTCGTTGGTGATGTGTCGAACTCAGAGAAGGACAGCTTCGTATACCGAACGTCTGCACATGCCTGTTTTTCGCCAACATTTGGAGTTGGTCTTCGTCGGACATCAACGCGGGCATGCGCGGAAGATTGTCCCGACGCCCAAGCCAGTTTCCTTTGCAATGTCAGCATACGAACGACCCAGGCGCCGAAGCTCTGTAAGCCTGTTCTTATCAACGTCGATTCGCGGACGACCAAACCTTGCACCGCGCCGTCTGGCGGCTGCCTGACCGGATTTCACACGCTCGGTGATCAGGCTACGCTCGAATTCGGCAACGCTGGCGAAGATGCCAAACACCAGCCGGCCGCTGGGAGTGCTCGTGTCGACTCCCTCATGCAGGGAGATGAAGTGAATCCCGAGAGCGTCGAACTCGCCCAGAGCGTTGACCAACTGCCGCAGCGAGCGGGCAAAGCGATCGTACCGATAGACCAGAACCGCATCGAACCTGCGCCGGCGGGCGTCAGCCAGCAGACGGTTAAGCGCAGGCCTTGACTCTTTGGCGCCGCTGACCGCGGAGTCGATGTATTCCTCATCAACCTCAAGCCCTCGGCGCTCACAGTAAGCACGCAGCTCGTCCAGTTGCATGCT